>DAIERC010000238.1 GCA_027347125.1 Ignavibacteriales bacterium | reverse complement strand
AAGGTAAATATTATAAACACACGACTACAGGCTATCGCGATACAAACAAAGTTTTGTTATTTTAAGATATTTTTCGTGCCGGTGCCAATCAGTTATTTATTTTAAGTTCTTTTTTAAGAAATTCCCCGGTGAGACTATTTTTGTTTTTTATTATTTGTTCCGGTGTTCCGTGGGCAATTATTCTGCCGCCGCTTTCGCCGCCTCCCGGCCCAAGGTCTATAATTACATCGGCGGTTTTTATAACATCAAGATTGTGTTCAACCACCACCACCGTATTCCCTTTGTCAACCAATTTATTCAATACGTGCAAAAGAATATTCACATCTTCAAAATGAAGTCCGGTTGTCGGTTCGTCAAGAATATATAGCGTTTTGCCGGTACTTATTTTGCTAAGCTCGGTTGCTAATTTAACACGCTGCGCTTCGCCGCCGGAAAGAGTTGTTGCCTGCTGGCCTAGTTTAATATACCCCAAGCCGACGTCATTCAACGCTTTGATTTTTCTTTTAATTCTCGGAAGTTCCTCAAAAAATTCCAAAGCTTCGCTCACGGTCATCTCAAGTACATCTGCAATTGATTTTGTTTTAAATAAAACTTCAAGCGTCTCGCGGTTATATCTTTTTCCCCGGCAGGCTTCGCATTCAACATAAACGTCCGGCAAAAAGTTCATTTCAATTTTTCTTAATCCGTCGCCCCCGCACTCTTCGCATCTTCCGCCGGCAACGTTAAAACTAAAACGCCCGGTGCTGTAACCTCTCATCTTCGACTCGGGCATCTGAGTATAAAGATCACGTATAAACGTAAACAATCCCGTATAAGTTGCCGGGTTCGATCTTGGCGTACGCCCTATCGGGGCCTGGTCAATTTCAATTATTTTATCGATATGTTCCAGTCCTTCTACGGATTTGTAAGGAAGCGGAACCTGTTTTGATTTATAAATTTTATTCATCAAAATTTTAACAAGAGTTTCGTTAACCAAAGAAGATTTTCCGGAGCCGCTTACGCCTGTAATAAGAGTTAATGTTCCCAAAGGAATTTTTAGGTTTACATTCTTTAAGTTATGCCCAGAGGCTCCTTTAAGCTCAATGTAATTGCCGTTTCCTTTTCTTCTTTCGGAAGGAATGTTTATTTCTTTTTTATTTGTTAAATACGATAATGTTAATGAGTTTATACCGTCTTGAGATTCGAGCAACTTTTTGGTCTCGCCAGCTAGACAAATTTTTCCTCCGTGCTCGCCTGCGCCGGGGCCAAGGTCAATCATATAATCGGAACTTTCGATTGTTTCCCTGTCATGCTCAACAACTATTACGGTGTTACCGATATCCCTAAGATTTTTTAAAGAATTAATCAGTTTAATATTATCGCTTTGATGAAGCCCGATACTCGGCTCATCAAGCACATAAAGAACCCCGGCCAGTTGAGAGCCGATCTGCGTGGCCAGTCGAATCCGTTGAGATTCTCCGCCGGATAATGTTCTGGCGGAACGATCGAGCGTTAAATAATCCAACCCAACATTTAATAAAAAATTTAACCTGGTACTTATTTCTTTTACAATCGGCTTGGCAATAATTCCGTCGCGTCCGGTTATTTTCAAATTTCCGAAAAACTCTTCAGCTTTTTTAATTGATAGTTTTGTTAACTCACTAATATTTTTATTTTGAAATTTAACCGCCATTGATTCCTGCTTCAACCTGCCGCCGCCGCAAGTTGGGCATGGTACCGTATTCATATATGCTTCCACCCATTCTCTTATATTATTTGAGCTGGTAGTAGTATAATAATTTTTAAGATGGTTGATTAGTCCTGCAAAACGGTGCATATAAGTTACCGGCTTGCCGGAACCGTAAGAATATGTAAAAGCTATCTTTTCTTTTGTACCGTTTAACAAAATTTCTTTTTGTTCTTCGTTCAAATCTTTAAGCTTAGTATCAAAGGTAAATCCGTACTTTTCAGCAACCGCAGTTAATTGATTAAAGAACCATATGGAACGCGGTTTTCCCAGCGGGGCCAATCCTTCTTGGTTAATCGATTTATCACCGTCGGGAATTATTAAATTAATATCCAGTTCCTTCTTCTCGCCCAGACCTTCGCAATCGGGGCAAGAACCGTAAGGTGAATTAAAAGAAAAAGAATTCGGCGCAAGTTCACGGTAGCTTATGCCGCAGTCTAGACATGCAAGATGACGGCTGAATATGTAATCTTTGTTTGAATCGTTCACAATTACAATGCCGTTGCCGTAGTTCAATCCTACTTCCATCGATTCAGTAAGCCTGCTTCTTGAGTTTTCAGTTACGGTAAGCCTGTCAACCGCAATTTCAATATTATGAATTTTATACCTGTCAACATGGAAACCTTTTGTTATCTCAAAAAATTCATTATCTACGCGAACCTTAAGAAATCCGTCCGAAAGTATCTCTTCAAAAAGTTCGCGGTAATGTCCTTTCCTTCCTCTAACAATAGGAGCAAGTATTACAATTTTCTTTCCGTTTAATGAAGTTAGAACCGAATCGATTATCTGCGCCGAAGATTGTTTTGTAACCGGTTTTCCGCAGTTATAACAATGCGGCGTTACGAGGCGCGCGTATAACAGACGAAGATAATCATAAATTTCCGTAACAGTTCCAACGGTAGAACGCGGATTGCCTGATGTGGATTTCTGTTCAATTGAAATTGCGGGACTGAGGCCTTCAATTAAATCGACGTCTGGTTTTTCAAGCATATCGAGGAACTGCCGCGCGTATGCCGAAAGTGATTCGATATACCGTCTTTGCCCTTCCGCATAAATTGTATCGAAAGCCAAAGAAGATTTTCCCGAACCGGACAAACCGGTTATAACCGTAAAGGAATCGCGTGGAATTTCCAGGTCAATATCTTTTAAGTTATGTTCGCGCGCTCCGCGTATTATTATCGTTTCTTTTTCCAAAGTTCACATTAATTTTAAATTTTAAATATTTATATTACTATTACGTTGTTTGAAAATCAATTTAATTAGATATACATCATTACTCTTTTCTATAAAGATTTTTATTAATGCAAAAAATTGAACCGATAAATACTATAAATCGTTCCTTCGAAACAAAATTCAAAGAAAAAGGCTCGCTTTTTATAGGACAGGTTTATCCTGTTAAAACACAGGAAGAGGCACTAAAGCTACTGGAAAACATTAAAAAACAATATTACGACGCAACACATCATTGTTACGCATATAAATTTAATAACGGCGCATTTAAATACTCAGACGACGGAGAGCCCAGCGGTACCGCCGGTATAAGAATATTAAACGCTATTGAGCATTTTGAATTAACCAATCTTCTTGCAATTGTAATTCGTTACTTCGGTGGGGTAAAACTTGGCGTTGGTCCGCTTGGTAAAGCGTATTATAATTCAGCATTTACAACTTTAGAATCTGCCCAGGTCATCAGAAAAAAACCATACCGAAAAATTTTTATTACTGCGAAATTTTCTCACTTAAGCAATGTTCACAGGTTACTTGCAAATTATAATGCAATAATTAACAACACAAGTTACGATGACGCGCCGCACTTTGATTGCTTATTAGAAATAAATAACGCGCAACAATTTCAGAACGAACTTACTGAAACGCTAAAAGGAGATGTGGTAATTAAACAGTCGGATGAAATATTATATATTTAAAAATTTTTCATTTTTCGCTTGCATAAAACATGAGTATTAACGATTTTTGATAAACGCAAATATTTTTATTATTAAATGCAAAATCAAGAAAATTTATTAAAAAACGCCAGCAAATTAGCTGATTTAACTTTTACCCTGTTGGGCAAATGCCAGGAAAAAGAAACCAGGCTAGCCGATCAATACGGCTTAACCCAGGCAGAGTTCAGGTGTTTACGTTTGTTTAATGCAAATGAAACACTAAACAATAAACAAATTGCCGAAAGGATGAGTTTAAGTCCAAGTAGGTTAACAAGAATAATTGACGGTTTGGTAAAGAAAGAATATATCCTCCGCGAAATAGATAACACCGACAGAAGAAATATGCGTGTATCTCTTTCACCAAAAGGTGTTGATATTGTTGAATTGCTGAATAGGTCTTATCTAGATATTCACCAGGAAATTCTGGAAGATATTGACGATACGCAGCATCAGCCATTAATCTCGGCTATGACAAATCTTCTTACCGCACTGGAAAAGTGGATTACTAAACCGTAATTTTTGTAAAAATTATTTAAGAAAGGCGGGGCTTATCCGCGGGGGAGAAGTCTCGCCTTTTCATATTCTTTTCTTTTCGTTAAGATATTTCTTAACCTGCTCAAGGTCCGAAAGCAGTTCCGATAAATTTAAAAATCCTTCTTGAGATAATTTTAAATACGTGTCTTCAAAATGTTCCTTCATCTCTACGGTAGAGTTTCTAGTAATTGTTTTAAGCTGTCCAACAATCTTTTCCATATTATCCGAAAAATCTTTTTTTATCTGCTCGATGTTATGTATCTCGGGAATATTAGCGCTGCTTTTAACAACTCTTAAAAGTCCCATAATATATTTTGCGTTGAATACCATATCTTCAAATAGTCTGAAGTCGTTGTTTTTCTGAACTTCTTCGTATAACCTTAGCAGTTCAACTTTTCTTTTCAATTTGTAATCCGAAAACGCTTCGATACTTTCTACAAATTTGCCCGGCTCTAAAGTATAATCAAAATTCATAAAAACCCTTTTTAATTAATTTTTACGCCGATGCCTATTCCGTCGCCGATAGGCAGTATGGAAGTTTTTAACGCTGGTTCCGCAATAAACATTTCATTGAACTCGCGTATTACCGTTGTTGCGTTTATTTTTGCGGCCGGCACCTTTTCGGCGGCAGCATAACCGTGCCACAAAAGATTATCGATAAATAAAATCCCGTTTTTCTTAAGAAGAGCAAGCGAATATTGAAACAATGTTTTGTAATCTGTTTTATCGGCATCAAGAAAGATAAAATCATATTTCTTTTTGAGTGTCGGCATTATTTCCAGAGCGTTTCCTTCAATCAGTTTTATCTTATCGCCAAGCCCTGATTTTCCGATATACTTTTTCGCAAGCTTTAAATTGTCTTTGCTTTTTTCAATTGTATGAAGAATACCTTTTCTTGATAAGCAACCGGCAATTCTTATTGAGGAATAAGCAATTGCGGTTCCAAGTTCCAAAACGCGCTTCGGTTTATTCATAAAAATTAATTGTTCCAAAAACACCGCTGAGTCTTTTGATAAAATCGGCACTTTGTTTTCTTCAGCGTAAACTTCCATCTCGTTCAGAAGAGTATCACTTCCCTTTATAAACTTTTGAAGATATTTGTGTTGTTCAGGTAAAAGTATTTCACTCATGCAGCAACCCTTTCATTATAATTGTTTTATCTCAGCAATACAAGTTTATTACCGTAATTTTTTCCGTTGAGAGTAAGTATATAATAATAAACGCCGCTTGCGCACTTTACACCGTAACTGTTTTTCCCGTCCCACTCAACCGTGTTTATGCCGATATTTGCCGTACCATTAAAGAGCACTTTAACCGTCTGACCAATACCGTCAATTACGATTAATTTTGCACGGTCACTTCCGGCGGAGTAAAAATCTATTTTGGTTGCA
>DAIERC010000237.1 GCA_027347125.1 Ignavibacteriales bacterium | reverse complement strand
GCCTATGCTGCGTTTTCCGCGTTTTTTTGTATATCCTTTGGTTTGCCTCTTCTTGTATCCTAATTCCTTTCTTATTGGTTTCTAATTGGCTTCAAAATTATTACTATGCCTTTTTGGCGTATAACAAAAAAAGCCCCCGCAGGAGCTTTTCATTTTAAACCATAAATTCTATATTCAAAAAAACTTGTACCCCGGAGAGGATTCGAACCTCCGACCAACAGTTTAGGAAACTGCTGCTCTATCCATACTGAGCTACCGGGGCGGGATGTAAAAGTTTAAGCTTATGTTGAAGAACAAGTTTAAATGTTTATAATGTTAAATTTGGTGTACTAAAATAAACAAGTTTGCATATACTTAAAAGACGGAAATGTCTTCTGCTCTAAATATTTTAATCCATAGAACGAATTTTATATATCTTTACCGATCCCGGCGGAATTTGAATAATTAATTTCGCTCCTATTTGCGGGGTACCGGCTAACGCTCCTTTTTCATTAGTGATAAGTTCATCGTAAATCATTTTTTTACCGTCGACCGGCAATTCAAAGGAGTCACTATTTTTACCGGTATTAAATACGCAAATTATACGACTTCCTTTATATTCGCGCATAAAGGCGAACGTGTCTTTTTCATTATTTGAATATAAGAACGATAGCGAACCAAACTTCAATGCGGGATTATCATTTCTTATCGCTATCAATTTTTCATAATAACTAAAAAGATTTTTATTTTGCTTTACTTTATAATCACCGTATCCTTTCTTAAAACCCGATGCGGCGGTTATTATTTGATCGTCGTATTTCAGGTTATCCCAAACCATTGGCTGCCTGTCGTACGGATCATCGGCACCCCACATGCCTATTTCATCGCCGTAATAAATCATGGGCGCACCACGGTAAGTAACCTGGAATGCGAAAACAAGTTCTTGCCTCTTATAATCATTCGAGTCAGGTTTTGACGGATCGTAATTTGGATTTTCGTAAGATGCGTCCCGATCATAGTCCCTGTCCGGATTTTTTATCATCGAAGATATTCTTTCGGTATCATGGCTGTCAACCAGATTCATCAGCATGTCAAGGTTTTCTTTTGGATATGTTTTATCAATCTCGCGCAGTTCATCAATAAATTCCGTTGTGCTTATTTTCTTTTTTTTATCTATAAAATATTTATTTACTGCAAAAGCAAAACTGTAATTCATCAACGCATCAAACGGGCCGTTCTTGGTAACATATTTGGGGTATAGGCCCCAAAGCTCACCTATAATTATTGCTTGCCGGTTAATAGATTTTACCAATTTTCGCCAATCATGCCAAAAGCCGAGCGGAACTTCATTGGCAACATCAAGCCTCCAGCCGTCGACACCTGCGGTAAGATCGCCGTTATCGCCGGGGTCCATCCATCTTTTTGTAATGTTAAAAATATACTGCTTGGGCCCTCTAGCAAGATCGTTATCCGTTCTGTTAAATACGGGCAAAGATTTTATACCGTTCCAGCCGCGGTAATCAAAACTCTTCTTCCCGCTGTTAAAAGATTTTATTTCATACCAGTCCTTGAATTTGGAATCCGCACCGTTCTTTAAGATATCACGGAAAGCCCAGAAGTTTGTGCCGGTATGATTAAACACCCCGTCAATAATAATTTTCATCCCTCGTTTGTGAACCTCGGCAATAAGCTTTAAAAATAATTTGTCTGCCGAAGTAAAAACCCAGGTTTTGGGGTCATCCGGGCTTTCGGATTGAATCAGTTTCATATCGCCTTCCGGATCGGGCCCGAAATTAATATCTACATGATGGAATGTGGAACCGTCGTATTTATGAAGCGACACCGCATCGAAAATAGGATTTATATAAATTGCGCCAACTCCGAGTTTTTTAAGGTAGTCCAGGTGATCAATAATTCCCTGAATATCGCCGCCGTATCTTCTATAAAAAATATGATTGTTAAATTTCCCGCCGAGTTTTTTTTCCCAGACGGATTCCTCAAACCAATTACCCGTCCACTTGCTTACGTGCCAGCCGTCGGGCTTTTTACCGGTTTCCAAAAAAATCTTTTCTACCGCGGGGTCATTTGTTGTATCCCCGTTTGCAAAACGCTCCGGGAAAATTTGGTACCACACTGTTCCTTCCGCCCATGCGGGTAATGGTTCCTGCGCATATGCCCGGATGTAAAAAGTTACACTGAAGAAAAGAGTAAATAAAATCAAAACATTTTTTTTCATAAAGAAAGTTCTTTCCTCATTATGGAAAGCGATTCTACAATTGAAGTGGGTTTGTAGTCCAGTTCTGTTTCGGCCTTAAGCGTAAGTAAGCCCGATTTTAGAGGTCTCGGAGCGGGTTGGTTTAATTCCGATGTAATAATGGGTTGAATTAAATTCTTATTAAGCTTGAAATAACCGGCAATTAAAAGAGTAAAATCGTACCGGGATAAAAACTCCCTTCCGCCTATGTTAAAAATTCCATGTTTGTTAAATTCTATAATCTTGCTTATACCCTGTACCAGATCATCTAGAAAAGTAGGGTTATTAATTTGGTCGGTTACAATTCTAATTACATTTCCGGCCCTTAATGAATTAACAACCCATCTTACAAAATCGGGCCGGCTTTGCGCCGCACCGTACAAGACATTTGTGCGTATAATTGAATACATCGCGCCGCTTATTTTCAAAGCGTTCTCGCTCGCAAGTTTTGTTCTGCCGTAATAGCCCAACGGATTCGGCGTATCGGTTTCACTGTAAGGGCCTCTTCTGCCGTCAAAAATATAATCTGATGAAATGTGAACCAGCCTCGAGTCCAAAACTCTGCAGGCTTCCGCAAGGTATTCAACTCCTTTAACATTTAATTTCCACGCCGCTTCCCTTTCTGACTCGCTTTTGTCTACGTTAGTATAAGCGGCAGCGTTGATAATATAATCGGGATAAAAATCGAATATAACTTTTTTAACATGTTCCCGTTTGGTAAGATCACAGCATGTATAATCGGCATTGTCATAAACTGGTTTTTCTTCAACGGAACACCCGAGTAACTCTATGTTGTCTTTGCCCGAATAAAATTTAATTGCTCTTTGGCCTAGCATACCGTTAGCTCCGAACACAAGTATTCGCTTTTTAATTATATCGTGTGAAAACATCCTGCCTCAGTAAATCATAATTTTCAAATTCGTTATAAGTAGCGGAACAACCTGCCGCTATGTTGGCTATCTCAAGCGATATTTCAACATCTCCTGTTTTTATATAATTATAAAAAAATACCGCTCCAAAAACATCGCCGCATCCTATTTTGTTTACGGCGTTTATTTTTACGGCCGATTTAAATATTGAAAAAACCTCGCCCATTTTCATGCTGTATATCCGCGCGCCTTTTTCGCCCTTTGTTACTATTAAAGATTTTACCCCTTTACTCAAAATATCCCGCGCAATTTCCAGCTCAGTTTCTTTTTTACTAATGGTAAATATTTCGTTTTCATTTACCTGTATAATATCAAGCGCGGCCGCCCATTCATAAAAATCCGGTATGGGCCTGAATTTACGTTTAAGATTTTCATCAAGCCCGCGCGAAAAAGTATGAACATCAAAAAATATTTTGCCTTTGTAATTTTGTCTTATTTCTTTAAGCTGTTCAAGATCGATATCGAAACCCGTAATCATGTTTATTAAAATACCGTCGAAATGTTTGAGGTTATTAGTTTTAATTTCAAGTTTCTTGGAAATGCTTTCGTAAGTTTCTCCGCGTTCTTTAAAATTATGAAGAAATAAATAAACCGCAGGAATTTTTTCTATATAATTAAAATAGTCTTGCGGAATGTTATCGTATAGCCCCGCGAAAAGTTTGTAATTGTTTTTAGATACAGACGTGTTAAGAAAGACGGAGTCATCTTCTGTTTTAAATTTTTGAAGGGCAAGCATAGTATAGAATATACCGCCAGGTTTTACAACATCTTTCCCATCCTGATTAAAATGATCTTCAACTGAATGCCCGATTACCAATAACTTCATAAAATGATTTTCAGATTATTTTGTTGCGCAAACTAATTTTTTACAGTTTTAATTATAATAAATTAATTCCGGTTATAATAGAAGTGGGAAATTTATCCTTCAAATTTAATGTTATTTTTTTTGACGGTATTAGCTTTCCGTAACCGGGTGAATAAAACGAATCATTAATTTTAATATTAAATTCTTTCGATTGAACCGTAAAATTTAATTCTGCTTTTGCATCTGAATTTTTAACAACAAACCTGGTCTTTTCAATCTGTTCAATTAAAACATCCGGATGGAGATTAAGATTTAAAGTTGCGCGATGGTTCGTGCCGCCTAAAAGTTCGTCCGTAATATTAAGTCGTCTGGCTTGCCTGTCGAATTGAAACGTACGCATACAAATTACCGGGTCAACAAATCGTGTGTAAGCAAAATGCTGTACCGAAAGCACTACCTCGCTGTTGTCGTATTTCCACTCGAGCAGTTTCGGGTTTGTAAGGTCTTCTTTTATTTTGAACAAGTCTTCAAACTCTGATAACAGTTCGTCATCAATAAAAACCGAGTTATGGCATTTGACCGATCTTTGATTATTTCTTAGTTCCTTATCTGCAAAGAAAGAAAACATTCCGGTGTCGGTAATTAAAAGCTTGCCCTTGTAAAAAAGCTCGAACGTAAAAGTATCGTTATGCCCGGGAGAACCCTGGCCGCACTTTCCTATTTCGCCGGCTTCAATAAACACATGCACGTCATCATCTTTTATTAAATAATGGCCTCCCTTTGTAAAACCGGTTGATACGTTTTCCGGAGCTTCGGTTTCCATTTTCAAATATTCGTCATAGCCGGATTTTCCGAAGAGAAATATTAACTCGGCTGTTCCGTTTTGCGCAAAACTTTTTAACATACCGTCGTTAAAAATATACGCGCCTATAGGCAACGGATAAAAAAACATTGGTTTGGAACCATCACTATTAAATGGAACAATTCGGCTGGCGGGTATATCGCCAATAAGCGGTACGGAAAGATCGCTTCTCGTATAAGCGGCTAAAACCCGGAACATCCTTAACAACTTATCGTTAAATTCTTTTGTAAATGGTTTACCTTCGCCATCCAAAAATATTTTTGCCAGGTAAAAAACTTCAAGCGCAATGGAGTGAAACGGAATAGATTGCCCTTTGAATACGCCGTCTTCGTAAATCTGCGTTCGTATCTCTTCTTCAAGCGAGTATTTAGCGAAGTACAAATTCTTTTTGCCAAAGCCGGTTTCTTTAATTACAAGTCCCGCCAAACCAAGCGCAAGCAAATTAATTAAATAATTATGATCCCGCTTCGAGGAATAGTTCAAATTGTTTTCGATAAACAACGTATGCTTCAAAATAAAATCGACAATCATGTTTATTTCTTTGGCAGATATTTTTGATGAGCTAATAAAAAACGGAAACGACACAATAACATTAAGTAATCTGATTGATGCTTCGGAAGGATTAAGCCAGTTTACCCCGGTACCAAGCGGGTTTTTCTTATCAAAGTCGTTTATCAGATTCAGGTATTTGTTCAAATATTTTTCTTCACCGGTAAGAGCAAATGCCTTCCCTAGATTCATTGCCTGGTGAAACCTGGCCAATTCCCAGGGGTATTGAATATCTACTCCCTTAGGAAAATTATAAAAATCGCAGCGCCAGCCGGGCTCAACCGGCCATTCGTAATTAGTTTTGTAATCTTTGTTCCAATTAATTTCTTCGCCCAAATTTATTTCGCCGCTGTTCATGATGTTTACCTTGTTTCCTAAAATTTTATCCGCGGCGGAAATAATCTGATTACCGTTTTCAAGGCGCAACATCAGCTCTTTTATTTCGCGTTGTTCCGCCTCATCGGAAAAATATTTAACCGGATACCTTTTCTTATAGTCCGTTACGTTATCAACAGTAATCTTAGTTATCCGGGGAAGGTTAACCGGTTTATTAGAATAGAATGACGCTTCTACCTCGCGGCGGAAAATTTTTCTGCGGATGTAATTATAATTGATGTTACGAATTTGATCTGTTATTCTATTCATAATTTTTTTTGTTAATTAATGCGCTCGTAATTTCCCGTTTATCAAATTAGCGGTGTTTAAAAGAAGTGATTATCAACAATTTACCAACCTTCAATTTTTTAAAACTAAATATTGTTCTTAATTTAAGTTATATTTGGCATCATATAAAAATTTGATATTTGCGGATAAAAGTTAAAGAAATTAATACTTTATGAAAATAGGAATAACTTGTTACCCAACCTACGGCGGAAGCGGT
>DAIERC010000208.1 GCA_027347125.1 Ignavibacteriales bacterium | reverse complement strand
CAGAATAATGAGTGGTTTCATTACTCTCATGATATTGGCTCAAACCATCCGCTTTAATTTCCGAAGCGGGAGTTGCTTTATTCGTAATCTTATTGAAGATGTATCCGGCGTATTTTTTAGAAAGTAATTCTTTTTCCGGCACTTTAACGAAATCATGATCGCCAAGGTAAGCTGTTCTATCGGCGTAAACATATTTCATCGCTTCAACAAGTTCATGAATATAATCACCGCTTCCCCACTGTTCGGGTTTGAAGTGATAATTTTCCAAAATATTCAGCAGTTCAATCAAAGCAATTCCGCCGGAACTTGGAGGCGGCATTGATACAATTTTATATCCTCTGTATATACCGGTTACAGGTTCTCTTTCAACCGGATTGTACTTGTCCATGTCTTCTTGCGTAATATATCCGCCGAGCTTTTTTATTTTTTTCAAAAAGAGATCGGCAACCCAACCTTTATAAAAGCCGTCGCGTCCGTTTTCCTTAATGGCTTCAAGTGTTTTTGCCAGTTCCGGTTGTTTAAATATTTCATTTTGTTTGTAAGGATGACCGTTATTTGTAAATTTTTTAAATGATGACGGGTACTCTTTAAAATATTTCAGGTTTTCTTTAAACGAATGGGCAGTGTAGCGGTCGAGAATAAATCCTTTTTCAGCTAAATTTATGGCGGGTTGAATTACTTCTGCAAGTTTCATCGTTCCGTATTTTTGTAAAGCGTAAATCATTCCGGCAACGCTTCCGGGAACACCGGCAGATGTTGTTCCTTTCTGGCTAAGGGCAGGATCAAAATGCCCGCTCTTATTAATGAACATATTTCTAAAAGCCTTTATCGACGCTTTCTCGCGGTAATCAATAGTAACGTCTTTGCCGTTTTTTAGATGAATTACCATAAAGCCGCCACCGCCTATATTGCCGGCGGCCGGATATGTAACCGACAATGCAAAACCGACCGCTACTGCGGCGTCAACAGCGTTTCCGCCTTTTTCAAGTATCTCCACGCCTACATTTGTAGCTATACCGTTTGCCGAAACCACCATTCCGTGAGCCGCTTTTACCGGCTCTTTAGTGCGGCAAAATGAATTATTAATTACAGATGTAAAAAAAAATACGGGCAGTAAAAGCCAAAAATTAAAAGAGATTAACCTTTGCGTCAACTTTCAATCCTTTATTCTTTATCTGATCAAGAATTATTTTAGTCAGTTCGTTAATTTGTTTTACGGATGAATTTAAATCCTTAATTAGGTTATCATCATAAATTAGTTTGCCAAGATTATTCTTTTGTCCTTTTATTTCGGTAGTAAACTCGTTTAGGCGAGTTATTAAAGTATCGGTATTTTTCAATACGACGGAAACGTCCTTTATAGAACCGGCAATATCTTTTTTGTTGTCGGCAATAAAATTTTTGGCCTCGTTTGTAAGTTGAACGCTGTTATCCGTTAATTTTTTTATGCCTGCTCTATTCTCATCAATAAGGCGGTTTACGTTTATAGTAAGTTCGTTTAAGTTTTTAACGGAAGATTTTATCTCATCATTCAATTGCTGATCCGTTAAATATTTATTTACCGATGTTACGGCTATTTTTACCTGCTTTAGTGTTGTAACCAGGTCGTCCTGCACGGAACCGAGCATAGTCATAACGGCAGGAATATCCGCTGTAAATACTCCCTTTTGAACTTTACTTAGATCCAAAGGTTCCGGTGAAGTTCCCGGACTAATTTCTATTTTTTTACCGCCCATCAAATCGATCATACCAAGAGAAAAATGAGCATCCTTTTTTAATTGAACATCATTACTTACGGTTATTTTTACGTAAACATTATCCCCATCAATTCTTATATCTTCCACGTTACCTTTCCGAACACCGTTAACGGTAACATTATCGCCTACTTCCAAACCGGCGGCATTTGAAAATTCTATTGTTACATTATTTTGTGCTGATGAAATAGTAAAATTTTTAGCCCAACCGATTATCCAGATAAAAAGTAAAATGCCTACAACTACGGTTAGCCCGACTTTTATTTCTGTTTTTCTTTGATCTTTCATTTCAGTTTACTTTTCGATTTAAAATCATGTATAAGTTTTTGTACTCATGCCGGTCTATCACGCTGTCGGCAAGAGCGATTTTAAGAGAATCTACAAAATTACCAATTTCGCTGCCGGAAAAACTTTTAACTTTTTTTACCCGCATAATATAATTTCTGATTAGTAATTTTAATGAATCCTTTTCGGGAGATTCTTTCACAATACTAAGCTCTTGCGATATCCGGTTAATGATTATTTGTTTACTCGGGTTCAGTATAATATTGTCGAATTTATAATTAATCATGTATAACAGAACAGCTGTTATAATTGTAAGAAAAATTATAGTCTTAACAAAGCAACCTTTTTTCATTTCACCCTTTATTCTGCAGGAAGCTCTTCTACCATTACTTTCTTAATTCTCTTGTTTGAAACTTCCTTAACAGTAAATTTATAATTTTCCAGTTTAAAAGAATAACCCTCTTTGGGAATATGCCCGGCATAGTTAAATACCAGTCCGCCAACCGTTTCATATTCGCCACTCTGAAACGACATGTCCATGTTCAGCATTTCGTTCAATTCATACACCGACAACTTACCTAAAACCAAATATTGGTTCTCACCTATTTTAGTAACCGGGTTTTCTTCCTTATCGTATTCATCTCTAATTTCACCTATAATTTCTTCCAGAATATCTTCAAGCGTAATCAAACCGGCGGTACCGCCGTATTCATCTACAACAATGGCAATATGCATTTTCTTTTCCTGAAATTCATGCATAAGATCGTTAATCATTTTTGTTCTGGGAATGAACATTGGTTTCCGCGCAATTGATTGGAGCGATAGCTGTTTTTTCATGTCTGAATGTTTAATGTAAGGAAGTATATCTTTCGCGTAAATAATTCCAAGTATTTTATCCAGGTCATCTTCATACAAAGGTATGCGGCTGTGCCCTGTACCGGTTATTATTTTCAGCAATTCGTCAAAGCTTGTACTAAGTGAAACGGAAATCATGTCAACCCGTGGGGTCATAACCTCATGAACGGCAACTTTTTTAAACCCGACTATACTGTTTATCAATCCGTGTTCTTCCCCTATTATAGTACCTCTTTCGTGACCAAGCTCGGCAAGGTCGCTTATTTCTTCGGCAAGAATAACAGATTTACTTTTATCAAATTTTAATTTTGAAACAAGTATCTTAATTAATTCCGTTAATGTTTCGGCCACCGGAAAAAAAAGCACGCTTATCCAATAAAGAGGAATTGCAACCGCTCTGGCAAAAGAAGCAGAATTTTTAGATGCCCATACTTTGGGAAGAAGTTCGCCGAAAAGAATAATTAAAACTGTTAGAAGAATAATTTGAACACTTAGAACAACATTGGCCGAAATTCCGGAATGTACGGAAAAATCCAACGCCAACGATACCGCAGCAATTGACGCGGCAACGTTAACAATTGTATTTCCGATAAGCACAGTAACAAGTAATCTCCTGGGATAGTCGAGAAGATATTTAAGATATCTTTCTATAAGAGAATGCTCTTTTAATTCACTTTTCAGTTTTCTCCGGTCTAAAGAAAACAGGGCTACTTCCGAACCGGAAAAAAAGGCAGACAAAAAAAAAGAAATGATTAAGAATAACAGTTTAAGTCGCCAATCTACATCCAAAAGATTACTTGTGTCCTGTTTTGTTTTACATATTTAATTAGAACGGAAGATCGTCGTTTTCGTCTGTTTGAATATTTGGCTCGCTAACATTTCCCGCCGCCGGTTCTTCGCTGTATGAAGAATCGCTCCCGTTGCTTTCAAGCGGAATTATTTTCTCGGATACAATATCAGTCGAGTATCTTTTTATTCCCTCTTTATCGGTATATTCTCTTTTTGTCAATCTTCCTTCAACATAAAATTTGCGGCCTTTTTTTAAGTTGTCTTTAAAATAATCCGATAAATTGAAAGCTACAATATTGTGCCAGGTTGTTTCATTCTGCCAGTTACCGTCTTTCCCCTTGTAACCGAATGTTGTAGCAATGGAAAAGCTTGTAACCGAGACGTTGGAAGTTGTAAATCTTGTTTCTGCATCGCGGCCTAAATTGCCGATCAGCATTATTCTGTTTAATGAAAAGGCCATTTTACCTCCTCTGTTTTTTTGTTGTTACTTTTGGGACGTTTTAATTTAATAATTCTTTTTAAATAATTCTATTCAAATCAGGTATTTTTACTTTTAATTAAAATAGCCGTAAAAATATCTCTAATATATTTCAAAGACAAAAAAGGCCGATAACTAACACCGGCCTTTTTTTAATTTATGAATTTACTTACTTTTATTTTTGTACCGTTGCGATCCACGCATCTTTAAAATCGTTCATCTGCCAAAGTTCGTTTCTAACCCTTTCAGCTTCATCGTGCGATGTGTAATCGGAAGTAAGCTGCACGACATAAAGTTTTACATCGGGATTATAACTAACATTTATGGCGTAATTAATTTTCTTCCGGCTGTTAGTTGCAAATTCATCCGCGGCTTCCTGAGAATTAAATGCTCCAATTTGTACAACATAATAGGTCATCTTCATTCTTTCCGGGCTCGGCGCGGTGTTTTCGGGTACCGTGTTGTTCTTTTCAACTGAAGGCACAGCGTCAAAAATATAAAGCGAATCTTTCTTTACAGTATTTGCCGCACTGTTTTCCTGGCTTTCGGTTGTTTTTTGAGAAGATGAACAAGCCGCCAATAACAGCGAAATAAAAACACAGGAAAAGATTAATTTTAAATTCATCTATTCATCTCAAAATTTTTTTTCGAAAGTAATAATTTCTTCACTACTGAACAATTGATAAAAAAAGGGATGGCTAACCATCCCTTTAAAGTTAAAATAAAAGATGATCAAAAGAGCCGGGCGCAAAATTTGGAATCAGATAATCTGAGAATGCAAATTTCTTTGTAAGCAATAAACTGTTCGGCACGGTCGATACATCAATTAACGGAATGCTTGCCCCGAACTTGCTGTTAATTACTTTTATAAATTCATTAGCAATTATAGCCTGCCCTTCGCTCGTAGGATGAACACCGTCAAGACTAAAAAGTCCGCCGGTAACATACGATGCTGAAAAATGCACGCCGTTTTCAGTAATACCTGCCCTGGCAACATTATTAAAGAATGCGTTTACATCGAACAACCCGAAGCCTTTGGCAGCTGCCAACGCGGAGATTGTACCGTTATATGATGCCGTGGTAGTTTTGGCTGCCGTAATTTCTGAAGGATCCAGTACTAAAGGATCCGGCCATGGATTTGCCGGTGAAAGTCCGAATGGCTGTGTAGTATCAACAGTAGGAGGTAAAATAGGATAATGGTTATCTCTGTAAAATTGTCCCGTTGGATGGCCTATCAGCGATGCATAATTCATTCCGGGAAGCGTAATTAAAACTTTACCGCCGGCTAAATCAAGCAATGTTGCCTGGCTGGTGGTAATAGAACCGTGATTCTGATAATAAATTCCACCAAAGCCAGCTTGGGATAACTGTAAAGCAATAACAGGCCCAACAGTAGTGAAGAACGGAATGCTTGTTACGTCCGGAATATTTGCAACTACAACCTTCGCACCTAACGACGCGATGCTATCAGCCAACTGGCTGTATAACCCGGCAAATTGATCTGTCGGTGTATAAGCAGAAGTTCCACCAGTTGTTGCATAACCGAGTATATCGTTATTTCCGATCCAAAGGGTTAAGAATGTTGGATGCAGCGCTTTTGCCTGCGCAAACTGGGAACCATGGCCTCTTAAAATTATATCAAAAAGTTTATTCGGTTTATTGGCAAATAACGCGGACGCACAGTTAGTCGAGCTGGTTGCGTTCAATACGTCATACAACAATGCTCCGGGTATTCCAAGGTTATTATACGGCAAAGCGTATGTTAAATTTAACGGGCTTCCGGTATTCGGGTTATAATAAATATTGATTTGTGCTTTCGCCAAATCTAAAGATTTAACTTCCATTCTTCCGCCGGTTCCCGGATCGGAAATTAACGGCTCGGCAAAATTTGTCCCAACTTGTTGAGCTATTTGATTGCCGTACGCATAAACCTGCGCGCTTTGGTAAAGTGCGCCGGATTGATAACCGGATGTTAAGCTGTTACCTATCGTAACAAAAGTAGTAAAATCTGCGCTGCCACTTTTTTTAGATAATTGCGGTGCCGTTAAATCTGTACGATCCTGGCAGCCGGTATAAACAAAAATTAAAATTGCAGCTGCAAATATGATTGATATTATTTTTTTCATATTCAAAATTCCTTCGTAAAATTACAAACTGTATGATAATGTTAATGAAACCAGATTTGCATAGGCATTGTATGTGCCGTTAAATCCGCTGTTACCTAACGTATAATGTTCTTGTGAATTATCTACCGTCAACTGGCTGTTTCTGATAAATAAATATGCAGCATCAACAGACAAATTATCCATAAGTTTATAACCTACACCAAAACTAAAACCAAGCCGGTTTGCTTCCGGTAATGACGGATTGACGTATTCGGGTTTAACCGGATTGTTATCGTAATATATTCCGGCTCTTAATGCAAGAGCCTGCGTAAGATTATATTCGGCGCCTAAACGAACTATAAACGAATTATCGTACTTCCTTGGGCTTGATACGGTTTTTTTCGGACTGGCAAAATTAACAGTTAAAGTATCGTAACTAGACCATCCGACATACTGAAAATCGGCGCTTAGCAACAGTTCGGGTAAAACTTTGTAGGCCGCACCTACGGCAAGGTTAAAAGGTGTTGTAAGGCCAGCGCTGGCGTCGCCGTTAGGAAGTGCCGAAGCAAGCTGCGCCGCGCCTGTAGTGGTGGCTGTTCCTTTAAAATCATATTTAATCTGGCTGTGAAACGAAACGCCGAATGATAAATCTTCGCTAGGTTTATAAAAAACTCCCAAGTTATAACCCCAGGCCGAATTGTCTTTTCCGTCTAGCGATGTAAACGCATCGCCGGCAAAAGGAGTTTGAGGTGTTTTCTGGGATATCTTAACGTTGGCAAAACTATATACTAGCCCGGCGCTTACCGAAAGCTCGTCTGTAAGTTTATAAGCAACAACAGGCGATACTGTAAATACTTGAAGCTCGGTTTCAATCGCTAAATACCGGCCTACCCAATTATCATCCCACTTAGAGCCTAAGCCAAACGGACTTGTAAATCCGAGGCCGAAAGCTAAATCGGAATTATATTTGTATGATGCAAAAAAATGTACCGGGAAAAAATATTGTTTTGTTGCGTCATACTCAGTTACGGCAGGAGTAACACCCCTGAATGAAAAAACAGGAGCTATCATGGTTGTACCAAGCATAATATTAGTACCGCTAAGCTGAGTTAAACCGGCGCCGTTAAAATAAACTGCCGATGCATCGTTAGCCAAGCCTGTGAATGCACCCCCCATAGCCATAACACGCGCACTATGTTCGTTTAATTGGAAACCTCCTGCGAATGTTTCTCCTAGGCAAAGAACTAGGGAAATAATAACTGTTACTAGCTTTACTTTCACGTGACCTCCGTAAGGATTAATGTTTGTTGATTACATTTTGTTAATTAAAAAATAAACAACTTTTTTATGAACTACTCTATTGAAAAAAGGACGGTCCCTTTTTCAACAGCGGTTCCTTCCCTTATGAAAATGTCCTTTATGTTCCCGGATTGCGGTGCACGAAGGTCATTCTCCATTTTCATTGCTTCAAGTATTATTATTGTTTCCCCATTGGATATCTCGTCTCCCTCTTTCTTCTTGATTTTCAATACCATACCCGGCATAGGCGCTTTCACTTCAATTCTTTTTTTTAAAGTACCGGCTTGCTGCAACAACTGACTGGCTTTTTCCTGAAGAGCAGATCTTATTTCCGCTTCAAATCTATTGCCTTCAAGTGAAATTGAATAATTACCGTTTTTAATTTTATCAGCCGATACACGGTAAAATTTATTTTCTAGCTTGAGAATATATGTATTCCCAGACAAATGTAAAAGATCGCATTGCAATTCCTTGCCGTCTATTTCAATTTTATTTTTGCTTATAAAATTTACAAGTTTTTTCTTGTCATTAATTGTCACTACAAATTCATTCATGTATCAACGATCCCCATAAATTTTTCCGGTCATCGTCAAAATAACTAACGCCGTTTTTCTTTATCAAGGAGCTTGTTTTAAGAAGCACGGTAAATATAGCTGCTACGTCATCCAGGTTAGCGCTTGTAGTATCATTCTTCATCTCGCTAATCAGATTTTCAAATTCATGCTCGATAAAATTTATATTAATATTACCGCTTCTGAATTCTTTATTGTTCATAATGGTTTTTAAAAAGGAAATGTTATTTACCACGCCGGCAATTTCATATTCGTTTAATGCCCGTTTCATTCTTTCAACCGCGTTTAATCTGTCCCCGGCCCAGCAAACAAGCTTTGCTATTAATGGGTCGTAATAAACGCTTATTTCTGAGCCGACGCCGAAG
>DAIERC010000198.1 GCA_027347125.1 Ignavibacteriales bacterium | reverse complement strand
CGTTCCATGGCTTTGATACACGAGAAGCTTTATCAATCGAAAGATTTGAATAAAATAGAATTTTCGGAATATATTAAATCGTTAACGCGAGACCTTTTTACTTCTTACAATGTTGACCCCGAAAGAATAAATTTGACATATGATCTTGACGGAATTTATTTTGAAATTGACACCGCAATATTATGCGGGCTAATAATAAACGAGCTGGTTTCTAATTCGCTTAAGCATGCGTTTCCGTTAGGTAAAAAGGGAAATATTTTTATAATTCTGAAAGAGAAAGACATCAATAGTTATGAGCTTGTTCTGAAGGATGATGGAATCGGCTTCCCGGATGATATTGATTTCAGAAAAACCGATTCACTTGGGCTTCAATTGGTAACAACTTTAACCGAACAATTGGGTGGAAAAATAGAACTATATAAAAACGGTCTTACCGAATTCAAAATTGACTTTTCGATTTGAGTAATTTTATTAAAGATAAAATTATTTAGTGGAGTCTTTTTCGGCGATCTCTTTAACTATGGAATTCCACCAATCGTTGTTGATAATTTCAAATTTTATTTTTTGCCGCGAATCCAGCAGAGGTTCTATCTTGGCAAAAAGATTAGCTGAGTTATCCAGGTTGGCTTTTACTTGAATGTATGTTAAAACGACTCCTTTTATTTCCGAAGTTTGTTTGTCCGAAAGAAGTATTTTTTGTTGAAGCTTTGATACCGAACTTGAAGCAACCGAATTATATTTATTTGAGTTTGATAAATTATTTTGCGCGGCCGTAAGCATAGAAAAAGAAAAGATTAGTAATAAAAATGTTGATATTGAGAATATCTTTTTCATATGTTTTATCCTTTTTAATTGAGTTTGAAACTGTATTAAAAACTAACTTTATAATTAGCTAATGTCAATGCTATTAAGCAAACACTGTATTAAGATTGTTCCATCTTACATAAATATTCAGAAAAAATAGTTTAAATAATTTGTAAAGTTATTTCATAATTTCTGTGCATTTGATTATTTTTAAAGCTTGAATATTGTGAGAATTGTGAATCAGGCAAATTTTACGGCGGAAAAATTAATCTTATCCTATTACAATCAAATAAAAGGAGAAGGTTATAAGGTATCTGAAATAGATAAGAAACAGTATAATTTTGAATTTACTGTTGAACTTGGAAAAGAAAAACTGAAGCTGCTGGTTTATTTCGGTAAAAGGGGAGTAAGCACTATACTTCAGGGTAATAAAGAATCGGGTTTGTTCTTTAAAATAAATGAAATGGTTTTTGGAACGAATTTATTTGAAAAAAGTTCTTTGAATATTGATGAGCCCGACTCGTATATCGGAACCGATGAATCAGGTAAAGGAGATTACTTTGGTCCGCTTGTAATTGCCGGTGTTTTCGTGGATACCGGTTCGCTTAACGTTCTGAAAAAAATAGGCGTGCGTGATAGTAAAGAAATTGCGGATTCCGTCATTAAAAAATTAGCCGTTGAAATAAAAAAAATTGTAAATAACAATTACGATATTATAAGCATAACGCCGGGAAAGTATAACGAGCTTTACAAGAAAATAGGAAATGTAAATAAGATTTTAGGCTGGGCACATGCAAAAGTACTTGAGAATTTGCTAGCGAAATGCCCGGCTCGCGAAGCGATAAGTGATAAATTTGGTGATGAAAGATTAATAAAAGATGCCCTTCAAACAAAAGGCAAAACAATTGTGCTGCACCAATTTACAAAAGCAGAACGATTTACCGGTGTTGCTGCTGCATCTATACTGGCAAGAGACGCGTTTAACGGCTGGTTTGAAGAAAAGAAAAAAGAAATTAAAATGGAATTAAAAAAAGGCGCTTCTTCCGAGGTTGAAAAAACTGCTGCACGAATTATTTTAACCCATGGACGAGAGAGCCTTTCGGAACTTGTAAAATTGCACTTTAAAACAACAATAAAAATAATTCGACCTAATTATTTAGATTTAATCAGAAGGGATGAAAATGGTAATTAGTTCTAAGGTAAAAAGGATAGGTATATTAACCGGAGGTGGTGATTGCCCTGGACTTAATGCGGTTATCAGGGGGGTTACTAAACCCGCGCAAGATAATGGGATGTCGGTATTAGGAATTATAGACGGCTTTGAAGGTTTGGTTGAAGGTAGAGCTAGAGAACTGAAAGACGATGATGTATCCGGAATTCTTGCACGCGGAGGTACAATACTTGGTTCTTCCAACAAAGGCGACCCGTATCATTACCCGATACTTAAAGACGGAAAAATTGAAATTGTGGACAGATCACAAGCGGCAATTAAAAATTACAATGCCTGGAATCTTGATGCTTTAATTGCAATTGGCGGCGACGGCACTATGCACATTTGTAAAAAACTTGGCGCTATGGGAATGAATATGGTCGGCGTTCCTAAAACTATAGATAACGATTTGGAAGCTACTGATCTTACTTTCGGTCATGATTCTGCTGTTTATGTTGTTGCAGAGGCTCTGGACAGGTTACATACTACTGCTTCCTCACATCACCGTGTTATAGTTGTTGAAGTTATGGGAAGATATGCGGGATGGATTGCGCTAAACGGCGGTTTAGCCGGCGGTGCCGATATAATTCTTATTCCGGAAATTCCTTTTTCATGGGAAAAGGTTTATGATAAAATTCTTAAACGCGAACTAAGCGGCAAAAAGTTTAGCCTAGTTTGCGTAGCCGAAGGCGCCAAGCCATTAGACGGCGAAATAGTTGTTAAAGGACAGGATATTAAAAGGCATGATCCGGTTCAACTTGGCGGCATTGGCGAGCTTGTAGCCAGGAAGATTGAAGAAAATACTCAGCGCGAAACAAGAGTTACTGTTCTCGGACATCTTCAAAGAGGCGGCAGCCCTACTCCTTTCGACAGGATTCTATCTACAAAATTCGGATACTTTGCAATTGATCTTGCGGCTAGAAGAAAATTCGGTAGAATGGTTGCATTAAAAGGCGATCAAATAAAAAATGTAAAAATTGAAGATGCGATCTCAAAGCAGAAACTTGTTCAACCGAATAATCAAGCGGTTCGTACAGCTAAAGCTGTAGGAATTTCTTTTGGTGAATAATTTTAAAAAATTGTTTATGCTAAGTTGATTTTAGATTTCTTTAAGTATATATTTACTCTCTATTTTTCAGAGAAATGTTCTTCAAAATAGTATAGTGGGTTCGTAGTTCAGTTGGTTAGAACGCCTGCCTGTCACGCAGGAGGTCGCGAGTTCGAGTCTCGTCGGCCCCGCTTAGAAAAGCTCAGAAAAACCTGAGCT
>DAIERC010000173.1 GCA_027347125.1 Ignavibacteriales bacterium | reverse complement strand
AGCTGATGTTATAATAAAAGGTACCAGGGTTGATGGTGTTTTTGATTCTGATCCGGAAAAAAATCCCGCGGCAAATAGGTTTGAAAATATTTCATACTTAGATATATTGAAGAATAATTTGCGTGTTATGGATCTTACGGCCGTAAGCCTTTGTCAGGAAAATAATCTTCCTATGGTTGTATTTAATATGGATATTCCCGATAACCTGCTTAGATTGGTTAAAGGCGAAAACATAGGAACCGTTATTAAAGATTAATTTGATAGCAAAATTGAAAATTTAAAAGGATAATCTTAAACAAGCCGAGAGGTTAATATGGAACAAATAATAAAGGATGCCAGAGACAGAATGGATAAATCGCTGGAAGCTCTTAGAGCGGAGCTTTCAAAGATTAGATCCGGTAAAGCAACTACGGCCTTATTAGACGGCATCAAGGTGGAATATTACGGCAATATGACTCCATTAAACCAGGTTGCAAATGTTACTGTTTTAGACGCGCACACTCTTTCGATTACACCGTGGGACAAATCTGTTGTATCCGCCGTAGATAAAGCAATACTGGAAGCTAATTTAGGGTTTAACCCGGTAAGCGACGGGACAAATATTAAAGTTCCGGTTCCACCGCTAAATGAAGAGAGAAGAAAAGATCTTGTTAAATTAGTAAAGAAGTTCGGTGAAGATACAAAAGTGGCTGTTAGAAATGTAAGAAGAGATGCCAATGACCACCTGAAAAGAGAAGAAAAAAATAAAAAAATATCCGAGGATCAATTAAAAGACGGCGAAGATAGAATTCAAAAGCTAACCGATGAACATGTGCAGAAAGTTGATGATGTTTTGAAACATAAAGAAAAAGAAATTATGGAAGTGTAAAACTTTCGTGTTATTCATTTGCCCGGTACATATGCCGGGCTTTTTATTTTTAAATAAAAATTGTTTACGTTCCGCTATAATTTTAAATTAGAACAGTTTCTGAAGTAGAAATTATCTTTAGTAATGGTATCCATCTTCAAAACAGACTGATTGGTTTTCATCTTAATTTAACTTAAAAATTATAAAAATTTTGATTAAATTTTATCCTATATGAAAATAATTCCACTTTTATTAGCTTTATTTAGTAATTAATGAAAATAAATTTACCCAAATTATCAAAGGAAAAGAAAACTCAGATTTCTTCTTACTTAAATGTAAATTTGGTAAGAAACGTGTTGTTTTTCGGCGGCGGAATTATTTTATTTATTGCCGGTGTTATTGTTTACGGAATTATAATAAATATACACGAAGTACCGCTGCGCCAGGCTATGGTAGATAAAGGTTTTGTTAAACTTGATGACCCCAATATTGTGGTTGACAGGCGTACGTACAGTTTGAAGCTTTATGAAGACACCGTATTAATAAAAACTTACCGGGCCAACTTCGGGAGAAACGTTAACGTACCGAAAAACAGGGCCGGCGATTTGGCTACGCCTGTAGGCGATTACGCAATTTGCGAAATGGATAGGACGGATAAATACTATAAATTCTTAAAAATTAATTATCCTAATATTTCTGACGCTACGGACGCATTAAGAAAGGGAATAATTTCTCAACAGCAGTTCGACAAATTAAAAGATGAATTTTACCGCGGGTTGTGCCCTGATCCAGATACACAGCTCGGAGGCGATATCGGAATACACGGCATAGGAAGGCTAGATTATATTTTCCGGTATTTACCTTTTAATTATAACTGGACCGACGGATCTATTGCAATTAGTAATGAAAATATTGATGAACTATATTCGGTTGTAAAGAAAGGGACTAAAGTTGTTATCAAGTAAAAAAATATTCTTTCTAACAGTTTGCGGCCTTTCGTTTTTATTGTTTTCCTGTGGCGGCAAAAAAGACGACACCAGCGAAACCAATATTATAGATTTTGAAAATCCCGAGGTTGTTTTACAACAGGCGCAAAAAGTTTTAGGTGCTAATGTTAAATTAGCATACAAAGGAAAATTTGATAGTGATTCGGTTATTGAAATTGCCGCCGGCTTAGAAGTACAGGATGCAAAAGATTGGGGAATAAAATTTGCGCTGTTAAAAATGTCTGATAATAAACTCAACCCGGTTTTCGAAACTTCACTGTTAAACGGTTCATTTAAGGAATGTCATGTTCAAAAAATAAATTTACCTTCGTTAAATTACGAACTGATTTATTACAACTCGCAGGACTATTTTTTAGGAAGCGGCGGCGGCGAAGTTTACTCGTACATAATTAATTATAACGAAAACAAAACTTACTACGCGCACCTAATAGCCGAACCGGGAAGACCGACATCTTTATATCTATCTGACAACATAGACGTACCCGAAGTAAAATCATTTTTCCTTACGAATTTCAAGAGGGATTACCCCGGTTTTAAAATGGTTTCCAAAGACATTGTATTGAAATATTAATTAATTCTTCAATTATTCACATCAATTAATAATGTGTTTATACAAGGAATCGATTGTGGTATTATGCCCAAAAAGTTCATTATAATTATTATTGTTTTACTATCCTGCTTGCCTCTTACCGCCCAAACCGGCACTAGGTATCAATTAAATTCAATAACATTTGAAGGCAACAACACGTTTTCCTCTTCAGCGTTAAGCGATATTATTTATTCCAAAGTTACGCCCTGGTGGTTCTGGAGGTTCTTACATTCATTTTCTAGCTTGGGAAAAGAACCATCTTATTTTGATTCGACGAACATCCAGATAGACCTTACCGCATTAAAAGGTTATTACAACTCAAACGGCTTTTTTGATGCGAGATTTTTTTATAAATATGAAATAAACAAATCATCCAATGACGTTAACCTTACGTATGTTATAAATGAAAATAAACCTTCGGACTACGGGCATTTGTATCTTTACGGCCTAGACAAAGTACCGGGGTATATATATGATATTATTTACAGCGATATAAAACTTGATACTACCCAGCGCTTCAACCAAACGGTAGTGCAGAACCGTACAAACACCGTAATTAACCAGCTGTTAAACGACGGATACATGCTTGCGAGATTTGACAGCACTGTAGTTGTTAAAGACACTCTGAAAAGCAAAGCGAATGTCAGCATTTACTTTTCAACCGGAAAAAGATATACAATAGATACCGTGCTCGTAGATAAACAGGGCAAAGGCGCAGGCCTTGTATCAGACAATCTACTTACGCGAATTACCGGATTAAAATACGGTACGTTTTACCATCTTGATGAACTTCGCAGAAGCCAGGTACGTTTGTACAGAACCGGTTTATTTGACGCTGTTACACTTTCGGCCGCGGAAAGCGATACTACCGACAGCAAGGTGCCCATAAGGCTTCAGGGTACAATAGGATTAATGAACGAGCTTTCGCCTGAAGTAATTTTGAACAACCAGCAAAGCGCGTTTAACGTGGGTCTTGGTTTTGCATATATCCGGAAAAATTTTCTTGGCGATGCGCGTAAACTTACATTTAGCTCTTCATTTGCGGTGCAGGATATTTTCAAAGCCGATTTAGGAAATCTTATAAGAAGATTTTCTTTTAGGGATACAACCCTTCAGGGTTACGTTGATACGCGAATAACCGTTGAACAGCCTTATGTTTTTAATAAACCTATTTTCGGTACCTGGGAAACTTACGCCAAAATAGACAAACAGAGTACTTATAATAATACTGTATACGGTTCGGCAATTACATTTGAATTTGAATTGCCCGAATATACTTTTCTAAATCATTTAAGTACATCATATACCGTTGAACAGTCAAACGAAGTGTACCGTACTTTCAACGATAGTCTTTCCAGCAAATTAATTTCAGACATCGCCGCGGACGCAGCTTCAACTACTGCCGATAACATACTCTTTCCAACTCGCGGCTACAATCTTTCTTTTCATATTGAAGAAGGCAATTCATTTCCGCAAAAAAATTCAAGCCGGGCGGGATTTTATAAACTTCAGCTCGGCAGTTCGTATTATATTTCTCTAGATCGAAAACTCAACTCGATAGCTGCTTTTAAACTAAAAGTTGGAAACATCCAGGTTTTCTATGGCAATTTTGCGGGAGTGCCGATAAACCGAACCTTTTATGCGGGCGGAAGTAATTCAATACGCGGATGGCGCTCAAATCAACTTGTTCCAGTAGGCAGCCAGGTTGTGCAAAATCTGGTTGGCGGCGTAAACATTAAGGGAGGAACATTCTTGCTGGAAGGTTCGCTTGAGTGGCGTTATAGATTTTTGGAAAACGTAGGAATAGCTTTCTTTACGGATTACGGGAACACCTGGCTGGGATATAATCAATTTTCATGGGATGGTATTGCTGTAGCTGCCGGCGTAGGTTTTAGGTATTATACTCCCATTGCGCCTTTTCGTATTGATCTCGGCTTTAAATTTTATGACCCCAGTAATAAAGAGTTTTTGTGGCAAAGCTGGAACAAACATATCTTAAGCAACATAGAACTGAATTTCGGTCTGGGTGAATCATTCTAGCTTTTAACTCACCTTAAGCAACTCTTGGAAAAATGAAGTTGTGGAAAATTGGAATTGACCGGGTATTCCATTATTCAACATTTCATTGCTCCAAAAAGTTTCTTCTTCTGAAAGTAATCGTTAAAATTATGCCGGTTTCCTTCATAAGTTGTTGTTAAAGACTTCCACTTCAAACCTTACCTATTATTTATTTTGTAAACCTTCTTAAAAATTACTATTTTTATACTCTTTTTTACGGAAATTTTATGATATATAGTATGACCGGCTACGGCAAAGGCCAGGCCGAAAATGGAAAAATTAGAACTGATGTAGAGGTAAAAACAGTTAACAGCCGTTACCTAGAGATTGGTTTAAAATTCCCTTCATCGCTTGCTAATAAAGAATACGAACTAAGGGAATTTATAAAAACAAAAATTAAAAGAGGAAAGCTTTCCGTTTTAATACAGATTAAACGAAACGGGAACGAAGATGATAATCTTTCGGTAAGTAAAGAAAAATTAAAAAACTACATTTCGGTAATTAAAGAACTTAAAAAAGCCGCTAAAATTACTGAAAAAATTAAACTGGAACATCTTCTTTACAACAAAGATATTTTTGAGATCAGCGAGCTTGAATTTTCGGAAGCTGAGTTTGAACTGGTTAAAAAAGCGCTTGATAAAGCTCTTTCTGAATTGATGAAAATGAAAAAGAACGAAGGCAATGAACTTGCCAAAGACCTTAAAAAGAGAATAGATATTATTGAGCAACGCCTAAAAAACGTGGAAGAAGAATCAGGTAAAAGCGTTGAAGAATATTTTGAGAAGTTAAAAGAAAGAGTAAAGCTGCTTGTTAACGATGCGTCAATAGATAGTGACAGGCTTTTGCTTGAACTGGCTATAATTGCCGACAAAGCAGAAATTACGGAAGAATGCGTTCGGCTTAGAAGTCATATTAAATTTTTCCTCGAAAGCCTTGAGAATGATAGCGACCCTGGCAGAAAGCTTAATTTCCTCTGCCAGGAAATGAACCGCGAGACAAACACAATTTCTTCAAAAACTATTTCTACTGCCATAACGCATAATACGGTATTCATAAAAGAAGAGATTGAAAAAATTCGCGAACAGATTCAAAATATAGAGTAGTACTTGGAATTGAAAAAAGGAGTTATCTTAGCATTTTCGGCGCCGAGCGGCGCCGGTAAAACAACCATTGTTAGAAGTATTTTGGCCGAGTTCCCTGAACTGCTTTTTTCCGTTTCGGCTACAACAAGAAAAAAAAGACATAATGAGAAAAACGGTGTTGATTACTTCTTTATTACTGAAGATGAGTTTAAAAACAAGATAGATCACAACGAATTTGTTGAATGGGAAAAAGTTTACGACTATTATTACGGTACTCTTAAGAGTTATATTAACGATAATATTAATAACGGAAAATCCGTAATACTTGAAATTGATGTTAAAGGTGCGCTTGAGGTAAAAAATATTTATCCGGAAGCTGTTCTTATTTTTATTACTCCTCCTAGTTTTGATGAACTGGTTAAACGACTTACAAATAGGCAAACCGAGGATGAGGATGATTTGAAGAAACGGATCGAGAGAGCTAAAATGGAGTTGAGTCTTAAAAATAAATTTGATTATGTTATCGAAAATAATGAACTTGATAAAGCAGTTTCAGACGCAAAGAGTTTAATAGAAAAAATAATACACAAAGGAGAAAGATAAATGCCAATTACACCTGTTGATTTGAGAAAGATTGATGAACAAGCTGCTAATATTTATGAAGGGCTTATTGTTGCCGCAAAAAGAGCGCGCCAGATAAACGACGAAAACAAAGTTGAATACAGTGCTCTTGTAAGCACAATACCTACCGGCAACAACGACGACGACAGCGAGGATATTGAAAATCCGGCTCAATTAAAAATATCGCTTGATTTTGAAAAAAGAGAAAAACCCCACATCCTGGCTATTCAAGAATTGCTCGATGGAAAAATTCAATTCAAGTATAAAAAATAGTCAACAATCTTCTGTCTTATTATGTTGATTTTATAAGCCGTAATTAAACGGCAAAGCGTATTTTATAAATTAGTAATTTGATTATGCACGATGATGTTTTAACCGGCAAGAAAATTATTTTAGGTGTAACCGGAGGCATCGCCGCATTCAAAGCTACTTATCTTGTCCGGGAACTGGTAAAAAGAGGAGCGGAAGTTAAAATTGTTATGACGCCTTCCGCTACCGAATTTATTACTCCGCTTACTCTTTCTTCTCTATCCGGCAACCCCGTAATAGTAAATGTTTTCCCGCCCGATCAAAGAGCAGGTACGTCATTATCAACATGGCATATTGATTATGCGCTGTGGGCTGATCTAATGATTATTGCCCCGGCTACTGTTAATTCAATTGCAAAAATTGCTCACGGTTTTGCAGACAACGCGCTAACTACTCTTGTGCTGGCTCTAAGATGCCCATTGGTTATTGCGCCCGCAGCAGACGTTGATATGTACGAAAATAAATTAACCAGGGAAAACATTCAAAAGCTTGAGCAACTAGGGCATTATTTAGTACTTCCTGAAGAGGGCGATTTAGCAAGCGGATTAAAAGGCAAGGGTAGGCTGGCCGATAATTCCAAAATTGTTGACGCTGCAGAAATTGTTTTAAGCGGAATTACAAAAGATTTAACCGCTAAAAAATTTCTTGTTACTGCCGGCCCAACTTACGAAGATATTGACCCGGTAAGATATATCGGCAACAGGTCATCCGGTAAAATGGGATACGAAATTGCCAAAGCCGCTTTTTTGCGTGGCGCCGAAGTAACCTTGATTTCAGGCCCGTCTCACGAAATAGCATATCAGGAAATTAATTTGATAAAAATCAGATCGGCTGCCGATATGAAAAAAGCTGTGGATAAAGAAGTAAAAAACAATGATGTTTTAATAATGTCCGCCGCCGTTGCAGATTTTACGCCTGCGTCAGTAGCCGGTAAGAAAATTAAAAAAGAGAATAAACTCTCTTCAATAGCTTTGAAAGAAACAGATGATATTTTGGCTTCGCTAAATATAAAAGGAAAAATTATTGTTGGGTTTGCCCTGGAGACCGATAACGAATTGGAAAACGCCCGCAAAAAAATGAGTAACAAAAATCTTGATATGATAGTTCTCAATTCTTTACAAAATAAAAAAAGCGGATTTGAAGTAGACACCAATGAAGTTACGATACTCCATAAAGCCGGCGCGCTGGTAAATTTTCCGCTTCTTTCTAAATTCCAAACTGCTAATAAAATCCTTACGGAAATTCTAAAAATAGAATACAAATAAATTTTTATTCCCTATGGTAAATTTGATGGGAATTAAAATTTTGTCTCTTGTAAATTTTGACTAACTTGTAACTGAGGTTTGAACAATCAAACCTCTTATTTTTTATGGCGATGGATAATTCATTAAAAAAACAATTAATAGAAGCGCTTAAAGATCAAAGAGATATTTTCGGCGATGAACTTTTTGAAAAGAACATTTTGAGAAAAACAAAAATTGAAAACGTTCCGGATAAAGCGACCGCAAAAGCGAATAAAAAAAATGCGGAAAAAATAGAATTTATACCTAACGTGAAAAACAAAAAAGTTGAAGATGAAGCCTTGTTTGAAAAGCCGAAGGAAAGCTGGGAGCTTTCTAAAAACCTTGATGAGTTGAACAAGCTAATTTGCGATTGCCAGAAATGCCCGTTGGGATCTACAAGAAATAAATTTGTTTTCGGTTCCGGCAATTCTGATGCAGATGTTTTGGTTGTCGGCGAAGGTCCCGGTGCTGATGAGGATGCGCAGGGGCTTCCATTTGTAGGAAGAGCAGGTAAACTTCTTACGGATATTCTTAAAGCAATTAAATTTGAGCGGGATGAAGTTTATATTGCCAACGTTGTAAAATGCCGCCCTCCGGGCAATAGGACTCCTTACCCGCAGGAAATGGATACGTGTCTTCCGTACCTGAACAAACAAATTGAATTGATTAAACCGAAATTAATTTTATGTTTGGGGTTAACTGCGGCGCAGGGCTTGTTGAAAAAGAAAGATTCTCTTACTAATATGCGGGGTAAAGTTTTTGAGCTTGAAGTAAACCCGCGTTACAAAGTAAAAGCAATGGTAACATACCACCCGGCGGCGTTGCTCCGAAACCCGAATTGGAAACGCGGTTGTTGGGAAGATGTTCAGCAGTTCAGAAAATTATACGATGAAATGGTTGAAGACTGATGGCCAGAGTTAAAAGACAAAATGTTACACTAGAAAAAATAATTCCTGCGGATGTAAAACCACCCGCGGCGCCTGAGATAGAAGCGTCCGTGCTGGGCGCAATGTTAATAGAAAAAGAAGCGGTGCCTAAAGCAATTGAGTTATTAACTGCGGAAAGTTTTTATTTGAAAGAACATCGCTTAATATTTGAAGCGATGGTTTCTCTCTTCGATTCCGGTGAACCGATTGATACCGTTACTCTTTACGAAGAACTTAAAAAAAGAGAACATCTTGAAGAGGTAGGCGGCGCGGTTTACCTTAGCAAACTTTCTCAGAATATTTCTTCGGCGGCAAATATTGAATATCATGCAAAGATAATACTGGAAAAGGAAATACTGCGCGGACTGATTACAAGCTCTCACGAGATTGCGCGTTCCGCTTACGAAGGCACTCAGGACGCTTTCGATATACTGGACGATGCCGAAAGAAGAATATTCGAAATTACCGAAGCTCATCTTAAAAAATCTTTCCAGGGAATGGACAGAGCTGTTAGAGACGCGCTTGAATATATTGAAGCGCTTCATTCAAATTCAAAGCAAAAATTTTCCGTGCCTACCGGATTTTATGAACTTGATGAAATGCTCGGCGGGTTCCAGAAATCCGATTTAATTATTATCGCTGCAAGACCCTCAATGGGGAAAACAGCTTTTGCGTTAACACTTGCTAGAAACGCCGCTATCGATCATAAAGTGCCGGTCGGCATATTTAGTCTCGAAATGTCTACTATGCAGCTTATAATACGTATGCTGTGTTCTGAAGGCAGATTAAACGCTCACCTTGTTAGAACCGGTAAGCTTCCCAGCGAAGAAGGAGTAAAGCTCAGTAAAAACGCTCACAAGCTTATTGAGTCGCCGGTTTATGTTGATGATGCGCCTGCGCAAACTGTGCTGGAAATACGCGCAAAAGCCAGAAGATTGAAAACGGAAAAAAATATCGGACTTATTATCATCGATTATCTTCAGCTTATGCAAGGCCCGGCAAATATAGAAAGCCGTGAAAGAGAAATTTCTCATATTTCACGTTCATTAAAATCTCTTGCAAAAGAATTGAACATACCGGTAATAGCCCTTGCGCAGCTTAACAGAGCGGTTGAAACACGTACCGACAAGCGTCCGCAGCTTTCGGATTTGCGCGAGTCCGGTTCTATAGAACAGGATGCAGATGTGGTGCTTTTTCTTAACCGCCCGGAATATTACGGTATAAAAACATTTCCGGATGACGGCAGTTCAACTGAAGGAATAGCCGAAGTAATAATCGGTAAGCAAAGAAACGGCCCCGTTGGCGATGTGAAGCTGGCCTTCATTAAAGAATATGCCCGGTTTGAAAATCTTGCCCACGTAAGACAAATTGAAGAATATTCGTCCATTCCGGCAGATGAAGATATTATTTAATTCAAAATTAAAAAGTAAAAAAGTTTTTATGGGAAGATTTATTTCTTATTTCTTATTAATAATCAGTTTAGCTGGTTCTTATTCAAACGCGCAAATCTACACTCAAAAAGATGTTGAAGTATTTAACGCAAAATTTAAATTGGCGGTAAGCAAAAATCTGGCGAAAGATTCAATCGGGGATGTTATTGCTTCCATCGGCAAAAGTTTTATCGGAACCGAATACGCAGCACATTCTTTGGAACAAGGAAAAACAGAAGAACTTGTAATCGATTTAACCGGTCTGGATTGCACTACGTTTCTGGAAAACGCCCTGGCATTTGCGCGTTGCATCAAAGAAAATAAAACGTCTTTTGAGGATTACGAAAAAGAACTTACAAAAATTCGTTACCGTAACGGCGTAATTAACGGGTACGCTTCAAGGCTTAATTATTTTTCCGATTGGATTTTTAACAACGAGGAAAAAGGTATAATCAAGAATATATCGAAAAAGCTTGGCGGCGTTCCGGTTAAGTTTAATGTTAATTTTATGTCCGCGCATTCCGGCGCGTATGTTCAATTAAAAGAAAACCATTATTTAATTCCGCTAATCGAAAACCAGGAAAAAGAAATAAGCGAGCGTTTATATTATTACATCCCGAAAGAAAAAGTAGCAGCTGCCGAAAAGGAAATTCACAACGGCGATTTAATTGCATTCACATCTGCAATAAAGGGATTGGATATTAACCACGTTGGAATTGCGGTAAAAGGTAAAGGCGGTAGCATTTATTTAATGCACGCACCTAACGTCGGTTATAAAGTTCAGATAGCGGACGAACCTCTTTCCGTTTACATATCAAAAGTAAAAAAGGATACGGGCATTATTGTGTTGCGCGCTTTGGAACCCGGAAAACTCTAACCATTTATTTGTTTCTTTAAATGATAAAATAATTATTACCGTTAAAAATAATTCCATCTGAATTTATCGTTGTATTTTTAATATGCACATGCAAGGTGATGATAAAATTTTGATAAACCGCATGTTCTTAATTTAGTGTCGGAAGCGTTTATTCCAACGTAATTGTTTCATGGTTTTAAAAAATACGTAAACTGGAATTATCCGGTCATAAAAATTGCCCTTCGTCAATGCGTTAAATGATAAAATTGTTTAGCTTTTACATGTCTTGCGTACTGCAGGTTAAAGAATACAAAAAACTTACTTCCGGTTTAATCATATTAATTCGTTTATAAAAAAGGAGAAGTATAATGAAAATGTTTGCTTACTTATTATTCATTACCTTTTCGGCTGTAATTACCACATATGCGCAAATTCCTAATTCAAGTTTCGAAAGTTGGACTAACGGTGAGCCGGATGGCTGGTCGAGCAATAATTCAAGCTTATACAGCTCGGCAACCATATACCAATCATCGGATGCCGAATCCGGATCGAGTGCCGTAAAGATCGCCGTCGGCAGTTATCTGGGTATTGATGTGGGTCCGCTTTTATATACCGGAACGATGACAAATTCTGGCTTTAAGATTTCTCAAAGATACGCAAGTTTAAGCGGTTATTATAAATTTCATCAGACGCAGGGAGATGTTTTAAGCATCGCAATAAATATGACAAGCAATGGTACGCTGGTTGGCTCTGGATTGCTGGATATAGCGGCCGGAGCCTCTGCCTATACACACTTCAATATCAATTTAACATACTCAGGCAGCAGCATTCCGGATACTTGTAAAATATTATTTGTTATTGCAGGGAAAGACAGCAGCCAGAGCGGACATTTCGGATCTTATGCCCTTATTGACAATTTATCTTTTTCGCCGACCACAGCGGTGCAGCAAGTAGACGAACCGGTTAGCTACATGCTTTACCAAAATTATCCGAATCCTTTTAATCCTACTACAACCATACGGTATGCTGTGCCGGATGCAGAGCACGTAATATTAAAAATTTATGATGTTCTTGGCAGGGAAGTAGCCACGCTTGTTAATGAAGAGCAGCAAGCAGGTATGCATAGCGTTCAGCTTTCAGCCGATAATTATAAACTTACAAGCGGGGTATATATCTACACATTAAAAGCCGGAACTTTTAACGCCGCCAAAAAAATTATTTTAATGAAATAAAAAAAATATGCGGCGTTCTCAGAGCGCCGCACTCTTTATTTCCCAAATTCAATTTCTATTTATCATCAATGTGTTTGTAAATTGCCAAGTAGTTTTGGTCGTATGCGTAATAGTGCTTTTGTCAGCTATTCATAAGCTTGTTTTTATAATTCATTTACAATACAAAATTTTTCGGCGCAATATTTAAATAAATGAAAACCCGTACCGGCTTCGCTAACAACTGTAAACAATAACCCGGGATCTGTAATTTTTGTCGAACCGATAATTTTAACATTCTTCCTGAATAAAATATCCGGTATCAAACTGCTTGAGGGTCCTGTAAGAACTACTTGTGTTTGCGGTGAAGTGCATGCTAATAAATTGTCCAAAGTATTATTAACCAGAGTGAGCCCCGTAATTATTACAATATCTGAAACCGGAAGAATTTTTGGATATTCGTATGCCGGGATGTAAAAATGTTTTTGATCATGGTTAAGGGCGTTTTCGTCAAGCTCCAGCACGTACAATTTGTTTTTTGTTGCGGCTATTTTTTTTATGTAGCTCTGAAATGCGCCGACAATTGTAATTGTTTTTAGCGGAGTCAAATCAAGTAAATCAATAGGATCGGTATCATATAAAATTTTATAGTTTTGATCCGAAATTATTTTAGATTATATCGCATTTAGTACGGCAACTTTCAGCGTGTTGATGATTTTTATGCTTGAATTTTTCTCAAATAAATCGATAACTTTTTTCCCTTTTATTTTTGCAGGGGAAAAGTCGCCAAAGTCCCGATCTTTTTTGTAGCAATGAGATTGAGCATCGATACTTGTACTTGCAGCGCCGCAGCTTCCGTCTGATAAAAGAACCGCCGTAAGAAATACGCCGATTCTAACGTCGGATATTTCGAGGCTATTAATTTTGTTAGTATATTTTGTTTTTAACAGGTTATAAGTTTCATCTAAAATCATAACGTTTTTTTCTGATGTTAAGTGGGAGTTAAAAGTTATTCAAAATTTCCGCGAACGATTCTTCAATTGTTTTCTGTTTAATTCCAAAAGAATGGAGTTTATCCGTATTCATCGAAACATCGGCAACCTGCGGGTAATCGGGCAAATCATTCATCGAAATACTTTCGATAAGGTTTTTATTTAACCCTGCAACATCACAAAGTTTATAACCGAGTTCAAGACGGGAAACTCTTTCTAATCCGCCAAGGTTTATTGTTTCATGCCTGATTCCTTTAGTACATAATTCATCTATAATTCTTGCGGCGTCATTTAACGCAATTGGAGTGCGGAATTGATCGTTAAATAATTTTATTTTTTGCCCGCTTTGTAATTTAGTATACATTTGATGAAAATGATTTTCTTTGCCGTTAATACCGAAGCCGTATAACAACGCGGTTCTTAAGATAATATAATTATCGAACGTTTCTTTAATCTTAACTTCGCCCATTAATTTGGTCTCGGCGTAAATTGAAATAGGAATTATTTTAGCTTCTTCCGTAAGCATCGAGCCGCGGTAACCCGCGTAAACAAGGTCTGTAGAAGTATATATTAATCTTGAATTAAAATCTCTGCAAAGTTTTGCCAGGTTTAAAGTAGCGTTTACATTTGTTCCGAAAACTTCTTTAGAAGCAAGTGCGGCTGCCGTTTCCGGTGAAGAAACAGCGGCTGTATGAACAACAATCTCCGGTAAAAAATCTTTAAATATCTCAGATATGCTTTCGAAGCGGTTGATATCAAGATGCCTGGAATTAAATTCTTTACAATTTCTTGCCTCTGTATTATAAGTAGTTAAGATACTGTTATTCTTTGACAACCTGATATTTAAATATTGGCCCAACAATCCGCTGCCGCCAGTAATTAAAATTCGCATTATAAATCTCTTATTTATACTAGAATGACGCTAATATAATAAATGAAAAAGACTGAAACATTAAGGTAAAACAATCGCTTCAAATACTGCGGAGAAAAATTATTAATGTTTCATACAAAAAATAATGACTTCATTAATCGGTGGCTTTTGTTTAATTTTGCCCCTAAATCGTTTATCCAATTCTGTTTGTCTTGTTTCTTTGCTTTTTCTTTAGTCCTTCGTAAATTTATTTTACAATCATGGGAAATTATGAGAAAACTAGTTTTTACTATTGCACTATTCATATTCATTTCAATTTCCGGGTATTCACAAGAATCTTCTTTTTATGATGCACCGTTCGGCGGCGGCGGCGGTTACACTCCCTTTTGGTTTGCCCCGAACATGGATGCATTAAATTTACAAGCTAAATCCTTTGGCGTGCCGGAATTTTCAAACGGCGGATTTTATGTATCCGGCGGCGGCGGATTTATTTATCTGGGCGTGGTTAAGAATTTAAGAATTGGCGGAATGGGATTCGGCGGCACAACATCAAAAACATCATCCTCCGGAGGAATTAATAGTGAAGTTGATTACTCCTTAAGCGGCGGCGGCTTAACCGTTGAGTATACAATTCCGTTTGTAAGAAGTGTTGCCGTGTCTATTGGTGCCATAATCGGCAGAGGAAGTTTAGAGGTTCAGCTTTACAAAAACAATGGCGCACATTCATGGGAAGGCATTTGGAACAATGCTTCGGGCTCAACATCTTCAAGCTATCATGCGGTGTTAAAAAATAATTATTGGATTTTTACACCAACGCTTAATGTAGATATTCCCGCATATAGAATGCTGTCATTTAGAGTTGGAATCGGGTATCAATTAACCGCAGGCGCTAAATGGACTTATGATAACGGTCAGGACTTATTAAACGTACCTTCGGGTATAAACGGAAAAAGCTTTTTCATTCAAACGGGCATATTTATCGGCTTATTCTCTTATTAACAAAGGATAATATTTGTGAAAAATATTCTTGTAACAGGCGGCGCCGGGTTTATCGGCAGCAATTTTATAAATCATATTCTTGAAGAGCGGGATGATTATTTTATAATAAATCTTGATAAACTTACATATGCCGGTAATCTTGAAAATTTAAAACCGTCCGAGAAAAACAAAAATTATACGTTTGTAAACGGAGATATTTGCAACTCGGAGTTAGTAAATTATTTATTTGAAAAACATAAAATAAAATACGTAATTAATTTTGCTGCGGAATCGCATGTAGACAGAAGCATACTTGGCTCTGAAATATTTTACAGAACAAACGTCGTCGGCACATCGGTACTTCTAGATACGGCAAGAAAATTTGAAGTGGAAAAATTTCTTCAGGTTTCCACGGATGAAGTTTACGGCAGTTTGGGTAAAGAAGGTTTGTTTACGGAGAATAATTCTTTATCGCCGAACAGCCCTTATTCATCAAGCAAAGCCGCTGCCGATCTTGCCGCGCTATCATTTCATCATACTTACGGCCTGCCAGTGGTTGTTACGCGATGTTCGAATAACTACGGACCGTTTCAGTTCCCCGAAAAGCTTATACCGCTGATGATTATTAATTCTTTGAATGATAAAAAACTGCCGGTATACGGCGACGGCATGAACGTGCGTGATTGGATTTATGTAATTGACCACAACATTGCCATCAATACGGTGTTTGAAAAGGGAAGAGTAGGCGAAGTTTATAACATTGGCGCAAGCAATGAAATGCCGAATATTGAAATAATAAAACTTGTTTTAAAACATCTTGAAAAACCGGAAGACTTAATTCAATTCGTTAAAGATCGCCCCGGACACGATAGACGATACGCTATCGATTCCTCAAAAATTCAAAGTGAACTGGGATGGAAACCTGAGTTTTCATTTGAAGAAGCAATAAACAAAACAATTGATTGGTATGTCCGGAACAAAGATTGGTGGTCAAAAATAATCTCCGGTGAATATTTGAAGTACTATGAAAAACAATACAAAATGTAATTTTAAAATTATTAATTATTAAGGTTAATGCAGATGAAGAAAAGCCTCATTTCGATATTATTACTGTTGTTTATACAAACATCTTTTTCGCAGCAGAATGATAATAAAATAAACACACAATCTCTTCTTATGATGTCGGGCATAAGCGTAACAATTGGTGGCGATTTTATTGTTACCGGTTCTTTTCCGGCGCTTACTACCGAAAGAGTTGACCAGTTTGTTACTTCAATTTATAACGAAGGAAAAGTAAAAGCTTTGGGTGCCATAACCGATCCGCAGCTTCTGGAAAAGATAAATAAGAAACTTGATGAGTATTCTTTAAGAAATATTATTCTTAAAAGAGCAAACGGAGAAGTTGTGCACATAGATTTACTCAAATTCAGGACAACGGGAGACTTTAAATACAATCCCTATCTGAAGAATGATGATGTCCTTATCTTTGCACCGGTTGACTGGGAACATGATTTTTTTACAATCTCCGGTGCAGTAAACAAACCCGGTAAATTTCCTTTTGTAGACGGTGATAAATTATCCGATGCCATAATGCTGGCACAGGGTATAAACAAGGCCTATGAGAACGTTACAAAGGCCGAGATAAGCCGTTTAAGCTATGACGGAAACACATTGATTTCCGATACCGTAGATGTTAGCAGCGATTACACGCTAAAACGCGGCGATAGAATAATAATACTTGCAAAAGAAACACAAAGAAAAGATTTTTCTGTGCTTGTTATAGGTGAAGTAAATTCTCCGGGAAACATACCGATAACTAAGAACTCTACCACTTTAAAAGAAGCGGTTGAAAAAGCGGGCGGATTAAAATCTTCAGCATCATTAACTAGAGCAAGATTATTTTCGGGTAATACGATACCTCTTCTTCTGGAAAAAGAATACGGTATTACGCTAAAAGATAAACCTGATATTATTAACCTTCAGCTAAATGATTTCCTGGTGGAACAGGAAAAAATATTGATGGCCAGGTTGTCAAATATGACCGAGGAAGATACCGCCTATTTCTTTATGGAAAACCAGCTTAGAGTATTGGAAAAGGGGAGCGGGATTGACTTCTCTAAATTAAATGATAAAAATTCGGAAGCCTCAAAATATATTGTTAAAAACGGAGACATTATTTTAATACCCAAAAAACAATATGCTGTTTATGTATTCGGGCAAGTAGTTCATCCAGGATATATACCTTATGAAAAAGGGGAAAATTATGAATATTATATTCAAAAGGCAGATGGAGTAAGTCCGTACGCTACCAAAGATATTATGGTTATTAAATCCGGCTCGCGGGAATGGCTCTCTGTAACCGATCCGAAATTAAAAATAGAAGACGGCGATTATATATTTGTTCCCAAGGAACCGCAAAGATCCTTTAATTACACAATAAGCCGGATAGGCTTTTATTTGGGTATTGTAAGCAGTGTTGCTACTGTTGTGTTATTACTCGTATCACTTAGGAAATTATAATTGAAAATATTTCAAAGGAGTTTCTAAAAATATTGGGCTTATAAATAAAGTTGAAAGGGAATTATCATCTTTCAACTTTATTTATATATGTCAATGCATTAAAAAATAATAAACTAAAGCGTTAATGAGAGAAATAGTCTTAACCTTTTATCATAACTACTTATAAAAGGGTTGGGTGGTCTAAAAATTTTCTATCAGATTTAATAAAATTTTTTGCCTAAAATTTGGATTTTTAAAAAAAAACCTTTTTATTAGGTGCTCTGCTTTTTTAATATATGCAGACAGTTTTTTGAGACGGTGAATATCTGACTAAATGGAAAAATGATAAAGAAAATTTAATATCAGCCTTGACATTTAGCAAGAAAACAATATATTTGAAAGGCTGAATTTGATTTAATGACGCAATTAAAAAAGCGGAAAAAATCAAAATAAAGTTTGAAAAATTGAAAATGTCTCTTGACTTTAGAATAAAGAGGCAGTAAATTTGAAGCCCTTCTTAAATGAAGGTTTTGAAGAGTTCTTTGATAGAGTGAGTGCATTTAACCAGTCAATGTTAAATGGTTTCAACTAAGCGTCAAAACGCCAAGATTACACAAAATTAAAACTCTACTACGGAGAGTTTGATCCTGGCTCAGGACGAACGCTGGCGGCGTGCTTAACACATGCAAGTCTACGAGAATAAGGTAGCAATATCTTTAGTAAAGTGGCGCACGGGTGAGTAACACGTAAGCAATCTACCTTTAGGTTTGGAATAACTCCGAGAAATCGGGGCTAATACCGAATGATGCAGCGGCACCACATGGTGATGTTGTTAAAGTTCTTGTAACGCCTATAGATGAG
>DAIERC010000122.1 GCA_027347125.1 Ignavibacteriales bacterium | reverse complement strand
CGGGCGTATTTAAATATGAAAAAAGAATGAATATTGATAACCCCAAGGCATGGCTTTTTATAAACAACAAAGAAAGCGGATTTAAGGATGAGGGCGATGCTGTTTCAATATCCGATATGATTTTTGACCGGGATGAAATTTGGTTCGGCACGGATGAATTTATAAGCATGGAACATCCCAAATTTAATATCGGCGGAATATACATCTATGACCGAAAAAGAAACTGGCTCAGGCTTTCGGTAAAAGACGGTTTGCCCGGTAATGGCGTATATTGCCTTTCCCGCACCGGCAACAGCATCTGGGCAGGTGTATATTATTTTGATAAAAAAGAAAAAAAAGACTACGGCAAGGGTTTGGTAATTATCAATCGGCTAAACACTACGATCACCCCGGTTGATCTAAACGAATTAAATATTCAATCGGCAAAAATAAATACAATGTTTTTTGATGGCTCCAATATGTGGCTGGGTACCGAGAACGGTTTATGCAAAGTTGTTATAGAAAACCCGCTGGCCCGCTGGCCAGAACAAAAACAGATTGCTAAACCGGTATCAAAAAAAAGAAGAAGATAAAAACATCTATATTTTTTACCGGATGATTCCAGGCTTCACAATTATATTCGTATAATCCTACTGCTTTTTCAGCAATAATTTTATCATTATCTTTACGGTCAATATTTACAATACATTGAGAAGATGGCAACTATATCTAACAAAAAATTAATTTCGTTAAAACGGAAATTCAATAAATTAAATATTGCCGTTATCGGCGACATGATGCTGGATGCTTACTTCTGGGGCGATGTAAGAAGAATTTCACCCGAAGCGCCGGTGCCTGTTGTTGAAGTGGAAAACGAATTTTTCAGGTTCGGCGGCGCAGCTAACGTAGCCTTAAATATTATTAAACTCGGCGGCACTCCTTATCCTGTTGGAGTAATAGGGTACGATACTTACGGAACAATTTTTTCATCATTGCTTAATGATACGAATATAATGAATGACGGAATTGTAGTTGACGACAGCCGTCCTACCACGACAAAAACAAGAGTAATTGCCGACAACCAGCATGTTGTTAGGATCGATAAAGAAAGCAAGCAATATCTGAACAAGGATATTCAAAATAAAGCTTATGCGTACATTGAAAAAAGCATAAACGAACTTGATGGAATAATACTTCAGGATTACAACAAAGGCGTTCTCTCTCCAGCAATAATTGAAAAGACAATTAAACTTGCCAACAAACATGGTGTTCTAATAACAGTTGATCCGAAGTTTAACAATTTTTTCTGTTACAAAAATGTAACCGTATTTAAGCCGAACAGAAAAGAAGCTGAAGATGTGCTTGGCATGAAAATAAAAACGGATGAAGATATTTCCACAGCCGGTATAAAACTTCTCGAAAAGTTAAATTCAAAATACGTACTTCTTACATTGGGCGAAGGCGGAATAGCCATTTTTGAAAAGGGGAAAAAAGAAAGAATAATGCCAACCAAAGCGCGTAAGGTTGCGGATGTATCCGGAGCAGGCGATACGGTTATTTCAACACTTACAATGGCGCTTGCGGCCGGCGCAAATATTCTGGAGGCCTCTTACCTGGCAAATTATGCCGGCGGCCTGGTGTGCGAAGAAGTGGGAATTGTTCCGATAGAATTGGATAAATTGTTTAACACGGTTATGGATGAGAATGAATGAGTAACATTAAAAACATAGATGAACTTGTTGAAATAAGAAAAAATCTTAAAGCAGAAAATAAAAAAGTGGTCTTTACAAACGGATGTTTTGATATAATCCACGCGGGGCATGTTGACTATTTAACAAAGTCCAAAGCTCTCGGCGATATACTGATTGTAGGTGTTAACAGCGATTTTTCTGTTCGCAAAATCAAAGGAGAAAAACGACCTATATTAAGTGAAAGAGAGAGGTCTTACATTATCTCAAATATTAAACCGGTTGATTACGTTACGCTTTTCGACGAAGATACCCCGGGCAAATTAATAGAAACACTTGTTCCGGATATTTTGGTAAAAGGCGCAGACTGGGCAATCGAAAATATTGTAGGACGTGATATTGTGGTTGCCAACGGAGGCGAAGTAAAGACTATAGAATTTGTAAATGACCAGTCTACCTCTAAAATTATTAAAACAGTCTTAGAGCGCTATAAAAGCTAAGTCAAACAACCTCACTTGTTTTTTTACTTAATTTGGTTTAAATATCATTAGTGCGCTGTTTTAAAACAGCGTGATTTTTATTTAATCGTCAAGTTTATTCATATATACGTCTCTGTCTCAATTGGCTGAAAACGAAAATAAAATAATTAAAAAAAGAACCCTGTTACAAAAAATAGTAAATGTATTTCTTTATGCGGGAATAAGTATTATTATTTTGCTGTTAGCGGTTTTAGGTTTCAGCCAAACTTCAACCTTTAGGAATTACCTTCGCAATACCGTTGTAGAACAAGCTAACAAAGCGCTAAACGGAAAAATAAGCATCGGGAAAATAGACGGAACCATATTCACCTCGTTGGTTTTGCGCAATACCGTTGTAAGTATGGATAAAGATACTTTGCTTAATGCCGGCATTATTGAGTTGAAGACAAGCCCGCTTCAAATATTTTTTAAGCGGATCTATATTCGCAAATTAGAACTTAAAGACGCCAAGGTTGCTTTGATAAAAGACAGCACCGGCGAATTAAATATTTCTAAATTAATTCCGCCTTCCGCACCGGATACAACACACTCAAAGTTCCCGTTTAAAATATATGCCGCCGATGTGAAGTTGACCAACATAGATCTTTCGCTGCATGATTACAATAAGGCAAACAGCAAGCAATATTACGATAGTCTGAACTTAAGCGATCTGAGAGTAAGCGGATTAAATTTGGCCCTGAGCGCTGCGGCAGATATTAAAGAAGATGAATATGAGTTAAATATAAAAAAACTTTCTTGCTTTCCGAACTTAAACTTTTTTAAACTAAATAATCTATCCGGCCAATTCTTAGTAAGTAAAAAAGGCGTAGTGATTAATAATTTGAATATTCTAAGCGCCGGTTCGGATGTAACCTTGCAGCTAAAGGCAAACGATCTTAATTTGTTTGACAGCGCCTCTGTTGCAAATTTAAATAAAGTAAAACTAAACCTTACATTAAACGCCGATAAATTCAACTTTGATGATCTGTCATCATTTATTGAATCAACCAATATGCTTAAAGGTACCGTATCTGCCAAACTTGTTGCGGACGGCACCGTTAAAGATATTAACATCAGCGAATTAAAGCTTGATTATTTAGAGACTCATTTAAACCTTAAAGGGAAAATAAATAATATAGACAACGTGCAGGCAATGTTAATTAATGCTGAGTTCTATAATTCCGGTTTAAATGAACCGGATATTAACAAACTTCTTCCAAAGTATGGAATTCCGGTTTACGATAATTTAGGAGTAATTGAATTTGATACCCTAAAGTATGTTGGCAATCCGTTAAACTTCAAAACGGTACTTTCTTTAAGAACAAAGAGCAGCTCCATATTTATTGACGGTGGTTTGGATTTTACAAAACCGGCAATGAGTTATGACGTCAATTTTTCTACAAAAAATTTGGACGTCTCGCCTTTTCTAGGAATGGCTACTTCCATAACTTCGAACGGAACAATTAAAGGCAGCGGCGTTAATCCTGAGCAGATGAATGCGGCAATAAAATTTTTAGCAACACGCTCGTCGTTTAACGGCAGCCCAGTTGATTCATTAAAGTTTAACGCGGAAGCCAAGGATAAAAATATTAATTATTCTTTTGCAATTAATTCGGCTATAGCAAACGCCGAACTTAACGGGAAATTCGATTTTAGCAATAAGAGTAAACCATCATATGATTTTAAAGGCGCGGTTAGAAATTTGAACCTATCGGCTGTTACTTCCGATACCAGTATTAGAAGTAATCTTAATTTTAAGGTTGACGCCAGCGGCGATAATTTTGATCTTGATAAAATGAATCTGTTCTTAGCGCTTCACCTTGATAAATCCGCGATAAACAGTATCAATATAGACAGCGCGCGAACCATTATTGATATCAGAAGCAGCGATAACGGAGAAAGAATAATTAACTTAATATCAGACCTGGCTGATGTTACGCTCGAAGGTGATTTCTCTTTAAAGCAATCCGTCGGTTTTCTTGCGCGCGAATCGAATATAATTTCCAGCGCGCTTAAAAGTAAAATAAATCAAATAATGTATCCCGACTCGGTATACAATAAACAGGTTCAAACAGGAATTGCCGGATTAGCTTCGAAGAAAAAGCAACTCAATATGTTTAAACCGTCCAGAATAAAATATCTAATTGAATTTAAAAATTTTGATCTGTTATCGTTATTGCTGGGCAGCAGCCATTTGCGGCTTAACGGCGATATAAGCGGAGATATAAATAACAGCGCTGACAGCGCAATTATTTCTTGCAATTCTAAGTTCGATTATATTAAGTACTGG
>DAIERC010000075.1 GCA_027347125.1 Ignavibacteriales bacterium | reverse complement strand
TGATTTACCGTAAACGGGTATTTCACGCCGGATACTTCACGGTAGTTGCTAAAGAAAGTATTTTGGGCAAATGTACCTTGCGGCGTATTTATTTCTTTTGATTCTTCAACCTTAAGCCATGTTTCCGGATCGTAGTATTGCACCCATGTTGTTCCGGAAGGAAGTATCATATCGATTTTATAGGCGTCTTTGCCGTTTACATTTGCCACTCCTTCCAGTTTTAATTTAATCCCCAGCGAGCCGAGTTCAGGCAATAAATAAAGAGACGACTCAAATTTTAGTTTTTCAAGTTCTTTACCTTTAACATCAAGCTTTTTCCCCGCGACTTCCATAATTCCTTTTTTACCGTCGAAGTAAATATTCTGTTTAAAAGTTCCGGCGTCAATTATTTGCCTCATTTTATCAGGTTGTTTCTGGTAGATAGTCATCTTAATCGCTTTGCCCATTACGTTTCCTGCCATAACAGTAGTTCTGTCTTTTACCTTTAGTAAATTTTCTTTACCGCCGATAGCTTCGATATAGTTGTTAACCACTTTCTCAGCAGTCAATTCCGCGGGCGCTTTTCGCAATGTACTGTCACCTTTAACCTGAGCGGTTACAAAGCATGCGGATACAAACACCATCATCAAAAGCAGAATTAATTTTTTATTCATTATTTTCCCGTGTTAATATAAAAGTACACTTAAAGATAAAAAAATTATAAATATTACTTAGCAGGTAATTAGGGCAATTTATTTTACGGCACAAATTTATTTTGTTTTTTCCCGATAATAAATGCCGGCGATCCGGCACGATGATTCCGGATTAAGCATGAAAATAATTCGCCGGATAAATATTTTGCTATTCGTTATCCGCTGTTAATTGATTTGCCCCGCTTGAGTATTTTTCGTTTTAATTCCTAATTATAATACTTATTATTAATTTGTTAATTACAAAGCTAATAATATAAAACGGGCGGTGAATGAAAAAAGCACTTGTTGTTATCTTATTTTTTGCAGCAACATTTTCACTCTTTGCGCAGCAATATTTTATACACGGCAGCGTAAAAGACTCCTCAAAAAATTCTTACTTAAGCTACGCTAATATCAGGGTTCTAAATTCAACAATAGGCACTTCAGCAAATAAAAACGGGAGCTTTGAACTTAAGCTTCCTTTAGGCAATTATAAGCTAATCGCTTCTTTTATCGGTTATATGTCGGACACCGTTTCAATAAATTTGAGAAATAACATTGATGGAATAAATTTTTATTTAAGCCAGACAAACTTAAACTTCCCCGAAATTGTTGTAAAACCGGGAGACAACCCCGCTCTAAAGATTATAAGAAATGCTATTGCAAAGAAAAAAGAAAGAGACCGGCAGCTTCAATCGTATGAATTTGAAGCGTACACTAAAGGTATAATAAAATCGCAAAAAGATATACGCGCTAACGGAAACAGCGTTGGCATAGGCATAGGCAGTTCGGATACCACCGCGCTAAAGATTACAGGCATTCTTGAAAATGAAAGTAAGGGTTATTTCAAAAAACCGGACGACTATAAAGAAATTATTATTGCCCGGAAACAAAGTTCAAACTTTCCTTCAACGGTTAATGTTTTAACAGGCGGACGCATCATAAAAAATTTTTCCGCTGATAACATCGATTTCTTCGGTAAACCTATCCCGGGACCGCTCGCTTCGAACGCGCTTAAATATTATTTCTATTACATAAAAAACACCCTGGCCATAGATAATAAACCTGTCTATGAAATATTTATGACTCCCGACGACCCCGACAACCCGGGTTTCGTTGGAGATATTTATATTGCCGATAGTTCTTTTGACCTTATAAAAGTAAATTTAAGATTAAACCGAGCCGCAAACACCGGCGGAATTTTTGATTCGGTAAATATCTTCCAGCAGTTTACTTCTTTTAACGATTCTATTTATATGCCTGTTGATTACAGACTTTTCGTAAAAGCAAATGTTCTGGGGCTTGCTAAATTCGGGTTTGAGCTTAATATCGTTTTATATGATTACAAGATTAATCAGCCGGTGAATAATAACATGTTTAATAAGGCCGTACTAACCGTATTACCGGACGCCGATGAAAAAGATTCAACATACTGGGAAAACGCCGTTACTATTCCAAACACAATTGAAGAACAAAAAGCGTATGAAAGGATTGACAGTTTAAGTAACTTACCTCGTACCTTCTGGGATGATTTTTCACCGCTGTCTTCACGTTTGAGGTTTTCGGAAAATTTTTCAACAAGCGCGCCATTGGGCATGTACCACTTTAACAGGGTAGAAGGTAACAGTATTGATTTCGGTTTGTTTATGAACAACATTAATAAAGAAAGATTAAATTCATCCGCCCGGTTTTCTTACGGCTTTGCCGATAGGAAGCTTAAAGCCGATTTTGATTTCTCTTACTTTTTCGGCAACTACAGAACTTACAAATTATCTTTCAACGCCTTTAACAAGCTTAACATACTCTTCGGAAATTCGGATAACTATAACGAACTTACCGCAACCGTACTTGCGCTGGTTTCAAAAGATGACTTCAGGGATTATTATTATACGAACGGTTTCGATATTAACGCGTCGGGCGAAGTTTTTCCGGTATTAAACCTTAATGCGGGCATTGTTAACCATACAGATAAATCAGCTGCAAAAAATACTGAGTTCTCGTTCTTTGCAAAGGATAAAACTTTTCCCTTTAACCCTCCTATTTATCCTGTTAAAATAATTGCATTGAAGGCCGGATTTAGTTTTGATTTTAGGGATTACATAGAAAACGGCTTGTTCATAAGAAGAATATCGCAGGGACAATCTTATATTACATTCGGCGGCGAGGTTACATATTCCAATAATTCTATCTTAAAAACCGGTCTCGATTTTACAAAGTACGAGTTTAACAGCCGGGGGGTTTTAAATACTTTTAACTCGGCAAAACTTAATTTTAGAATTTACGGTATGTACACAAACGGCCAGATACCTTATCAATCGCTTTACGCTTTGCCGGGCAATATAGATCTTACTGCGATGAGCTATTCGTTCAGGACCATAAACGTTAATCAGATCTTGGGTGACAGGCTTTTCACAATCAATCTGGAACATGACTTCAGCGATGAATTGTTCAGAATGCTTAAAATACCTTACTTAAAAAACTGGGAACTTCAGCTTACTGGTTTTTTAAACATAGCTTATTCGGATGTAAGCCCCGGAACAAAATCGATACTGCTTTTACCCGCACAAACTTTCAGGCATCCGTTTTACGAGGCCGGCTTTGAGATCGGGCAGGTGCTATTTCCCATGCAATTGGATTTTGCATGGAGGCTTAATTACCGCGGCGTGAATAATTTTAGATTCGGTATAAATACATTCATCTTTTAATTATTAGCTGTTTGCAATTCGTATTTGAATAATTACGAAAAACGATATAGATAAGATGCGGTAAGTTTTGTGCTACTTAAAATATAACTCAACAAATTACTTAAACTAAAACTTCCTGAGTTTAATATTGAACTTAAACTTCTTGGTCTCGAGCTTACAAGGCTTCGCAAAATGTAAAGTAATATCCGGAGTTTCTATCCCATTCTTACAATAACATAGTAGTGGAAATCTTTTATTAATATAGTTGGTGAATAATAGCGGACATTAAAAATTAATAATGCTTATTAAAATATTAAGAATGTGCTTAAGATATTAATTGATTAAATGAAACATTGATTATTTTAATAAACAAAGTTATTTTTGGAAAAATTTTGCGGAAACGGTCAAACCTGTTGGCACGAATTTTTGAAACTGTCTAAATTATTAAGTGTAAGGGTTCAATCCCTTCTTCGGCATTAATCAATCATCAAAACAAAAAATGGAGATACTAATGAAAAAAGTAACCTATTTATTATGCAGCCTTCTTTTCATAATATTTATAGTTAACACTGCTTCGGCTCAAACTATGAAAAAAGAAGCTGTTCAACCCTTTAACGATGGATTAGTAAAATCGCAAAAGGGTGATTATAAAGATGCAGTTGCAGATTTTGAAAAAGCTTTGACGTTTGATAAAGACTATAGAATTTATTATCAGTTAGGTTTTGCTCAGATGAAGCTGAATAATTCCGACGAAGCAATTAAAAACTTTGAGCATTCCATAAAAGCAGACCCCAAGTTTGATGCGTCTTATAATAATTTGGGAAACGTATATTACAGCCAGGGAAAATATCAGGATGCAATTAACAATTTTCAAAAAGTATTAACGCTTTCTAAAGACAGTGCTATTACTTCGGCTGTTAAATTTAATCTTGCGCTATCATACACCGGCCTGGCCAACACAGCAGAAAATCAAAAAAGTTATAAGAAAGCGATCGGTTTTCTTAATAAAGCAGTAACCTATGTAGATTATGATGTTGCTTACCTTTCATTAGCTAAAAACTACGTGCTGGATAGTCAGTATGACAAAGCGATTGCGGCCGGACTAAAGGCGTTGAAGTATAAAAAGAATATTAGCGAAACCGGGCCGGATTATTATATCGGCGTGGCTTACAGCCAAAAGAATGATATGAAGAAGGCAAAGGAATATTTGAATAAGGCAAAAGAAGACCCGATTTATAAAAACGCAGCTGAAACTGTTCTTAAGGCAATAAAATAAAAAGTGCAGGCCTGCCGGATGAATAGCCCGGCAGGCTTTTCTTTTCGGCGGATACAGTAAATTAGTTGTGATTATTTATTTTAAAGTTCCCATTGCTCTTTGCAAACGCACGTAACCAACCTGGTAATCATACAAAGCTTGAATATATAAAGTTTGGGCGTTGAAATAAGCGACTTGCGCGTCGGTAATTTCAAGCGGGCTGCCTACACCCTGCGCATACCGGCCTACAGCTGTTTTTAAGGTTAGCGCCGACTGATCGGCCAAAGATTTTGTTGCCGATATTTTACTACGGGCTACCTGAAAATTTGCATACTGTTGCTGTACATCCAGGATAACAGCCTGCATAGTCAAATCATTTTGCGCTTCGGAATTTTTTAAATTCGCCCGCGCCTGGTCTATTCCCGCGTCCAGCGCAAATCCCTGAAAAAGCGGAACCGACAGCGTAACCCCGACATTCCATGAATCCGGAAATTTTGTATCGAGTATGTAATTTTTCCAATTGTAACCGCCGGCTACATTAATGGAAGGCATGTTCGCAGTCCATGCGGATGTTAATAACGATTTGCTCGCTTCAACTTTGTATTTGCTCGAGATAAGCTCAGGCCTTTTTTTTAATGCGTTGCTTATTGCGGCAGCTTCATCAATGGTATCTTTGCTTACTTCCAGATTATCCCGCAGAAAAAATTTATCTCCGAGTTTCTTGTTCAATACATTTTCAAGCTGAAGCTTTGAAATCCTCAAATTACTTTCCGCGGTTATTAAATTTACTTTTGCATTATCTGCATCGGTCTGCGCCTTCAAAACATCGAACTGCGGGCTCCTGCCAACAGAGTATAATGCTTTTGCCTGTTTTAAATGCTCTTCGGTTTGTTTTAATGTTTCATTGCTTACCTTTATAAATCTTTGCGCTTGAAGGTAAGAGAAGTAAGCGATATAAGTATTCATAATCAGGTTTTGTGTTGAACTTATATAATCTTGCTGCGACGCCTCATTCAAGTCTGATGAAGCTGAAATTTTTGAGTACGTTTTTCCAAAGTCGAATACAAGCTGTTGAAGCTGAAACCCGTAAGAATAATTGTTATAATATCCTTCCCTTACAATCGGCCCGATAAAAGATGTTCCGCCGTTTCTTGTCCATCCGGTTTGAAATGAAATTTGCGGAAATATTTGGGACCGGGTTGATTTTAAACTCGACGAGGATAATTCAACATTGCTTTCAGCCAGCCTAATCTGCGGATTACTTTTTAACGCTATCTCGATGCATTTATCTATTGTAAGCGTATCTACCTGGCTATAAACCGGTACTGTCAGTAAAAAAATAGTCAAAAGAAAAAGGAATTTGATATTTTTCATTTTCACTTAACCTCATCTTCCTTAATCATCTTTGTTCTGAACCTTTCTTCAAAAATTGTGTATAACGTCGGGATAAAAAGAAGCGTTAAGAAAGTTGAAATTGATAACCCGCCTATAACGGCAATTGCAAGCGGCGATTGTGATTTTTCACCGCCCACACCAATAGCAAGAGGAATCAAACCAAGTACTGTTGCCAGTGTTGTCATCAAGATAGGTTTTAATCTCGTACGCCCCGCTCTTATTACCGCCTCGTGAAGTTCAACGCCCGACTTTCTTAATTTGTTTGTATAATCCACAAGCAATATTCCGTTC
>DAIERC010000045.1 GCA_027347125.1 Ignavibacteriales bacterium | reverse complement strand
TGCAATAATTTTTTCTTTTGTCTGCGCAGCCCCGCTTATATTCAATATCACGAATGCAGCTAATAAAGGAAACAAATATTTTAACATCCTGCTTTTTCCGAAACTTTTGTGTAAAAAAAATTATAAACTAAAATTGAAATAATAAATTTCAATTACGTAAAACCGAAACAAGGTTTATTTCGTTCTTACATTAAGATGATGTACTATTTTTAATTTAACAATTGCAACTACAACCCGAGAGCTTTGATATATTCGGTATTTATGTTGCAATTATCTAATTTAATGTTAATTAAATATTCTTCCAACGCTTTCAATACTATTTTTCTATCCGGCGTATTTTTTCTGATATCTTCAAATGTTTGCCTATTGCTATCGGCAAATTTTTTGATTGCCTCGTAGTCTCCGGTTTTTTTTATGGATACAATGCTTCTATCGGTGTCTAGCCTTTTGAATGTCCAAAAGCACCAGCCTATATCGTTTCTTTCAAGAAGTTTTCTAAACGAATTAATCCATTGCATTGTATTTTCACCTGATTCGCCCAGCCAAATTGGAACATTATACTTATCTCTAAAATCTAAAAATTGTTGAATAACTTTCCGGGTTGTATCGCTCCAATATGTATGAAACGTATATACAAGTTTTGGATCAAACGGTTTACCAAAAATCTTGAAGTTAGTATCCCATTGTGCGCCGCCAAGAATTATTATATGGTTTGTATCAACCTGGCGGATGCCTTTTGTAATTCTCATATATAGCGGCTCAAGTAAATGGTTAAATTCTTTCGAATCAAAATAATGGGCTATCGGTTCGTTTAAAAGATCATAACCGAGTACGTACTTTTCATTTTTATAACGTGCGGCTACTTCCTTCCAAATTTTAATTGTGAGCTCCTGGCTTTGGGGGCTGTTATACAAAAAAGGATAACCCCAGCTATCATCTATATTGGCGCCTGTTTGTCCGCCGGGAGCAATGTGCATATCAAGTACAGCATAAATTTTATTCCGGCTGCACCATGCAATTACGCTGTCCATAAAACTAAAACCGGGTTGAGAACAATCCGGTGAAAAATCTTCATGAGTAAAAAGTTTGTAATCGAAAGGTATTCTTACCGAGTTAAATCCGTGCTCTTTTATAAATTTGATATCATTTTCCGTAATATAGTTTTTTCTAAATGTTTCCCAGAACTTATAAGCGGCTTCAGGCCCTATCAATTCGTTTATTACTTCATAAATTTTTCTTGACGATTCTGCGTTTTTAAACTCAAACATGTATCCTTCTGGTTCGAGCCAATTACCTAAATTGATTCCCTTCAGAAATAATTCCTTACCGTCCGGAGTAATAATTTGTTTCCCTTTTGTTGATATAAATCCGCTGCTTTGTGGAAATGAATTTGAAAAGATTAAGCACAAAATTATGAAAGTGATTTTGTAATTTTTTTTTATACTTAACATTTAATCCTCTTATATAAAGATCATAACTTTTTGATTTTCGGATACATTTATAAATTACTGGATTTTCTGGAATACCCTAACATAATCTATCACCATTTGTTGAGGAAACGAAGTTCGGTAATCCGGGTTGCCGGGCCAGTTACCGCCTACGGCAACATTCAATACAAAATGAAATAATTGGTCGAATGGCTTTGTTATTTTAGCGGTAAAATATTTTGTGTTGTCCACGTAAAAACTTATGCTTGTCGAGTCCCATTCGCAAGCAAAAATATGAAAATCACTCAGAAAATAACCGCTAGGCAAAGTATAACTTCCGCCCTGCTGTTGATGCGGGCTGCCGTAATGAATTGTTCCGTAAACTTTGTTTGCATCCTGGCCGAGTTCTTCCATGATGTCGATTTCGCCGCTTGCAGGCCAGCCGCCGTAAACCCAATCTGTAGGAAGCATCCATATTGCCGGCCACAGCCCCTGTCCGTAAGGAAGTTTTGCTCTTGCCTCGAACCTGCCGTATTTCCAGTCGCCTTTATCGTTACTATTTAAGCGTGCCGAAGTATAATCTTTACCCATATAACTTTCTTGTAAAGCTTGGATAACAAGACAGCTATCCTGAATAAAACAATTTTTGGATGAATTGGTATAGTATTGTAATTCGTTATTTCCTCCTCCGTCTCCGTTAATTTCATAATTCCATTTTGAGGTATCAAGGTTCGGTGAGTTAAATTCGTCATGCCAAACTAATTTATATCCTGCGGGAGGAACTATATCTCCGGAGTTATTTGTCGAATCAGGGTTTGCAACCACGTCATTTTTTTTACAACTGACGAGAGAAGCACTGAATAGAAGAGTTAATACAATTATGAAAATATGTTTTTTCATATTCCGCCTATCATTTAGTTTTATTTTACTTACTTCAAATTTAATATGTTAGTCCATATTTATAAGGAAATAACGGATCATAATTTGAATCACCAAAGTTAATGGGTATTTGATTCATATTTTTGGGCCACGATTGGGTTAATTTTCCGGTTGGTTTATAATCGCCGAAAATTATATCTGCAACTCCTTCTCCTTCGGTACCGGGCAGCCACGCCGCCATAATAGCATCCGAAAGATTTATAATTTTATCCAGAATCATCGGCCTTCCTGAAATTAAAATTACCACCGTTGGTACGCCGGAATTTTTTACGTTCAAAAGTGTTTGATAATCATCGTTTGATATCGATAGATCGCTCCTATCGCCCATTCCTTCCGCATAAGGAGTCTCGCCGATTACAACGATAGCAACGTTGGAGCCGGAAGCACCCGTTCCGTCTTTTGAAAATGTAACCTGTGTTGATGAAGAAACAGTATTTTTAATTGCCTGCAGAATTGTTGTTCCGATGGTAATGTCCCCGCTGTTTCCTTGCCATGATATCGTCCAGCCGCCGCACTGATTTCCAATATCGTCTGCATTTTTACCGGCTATAAAAATTTTTGATAAGTTCTTTTTCAACGGAAGAATATTATTACTGTTTTTTAAAAGTACTATCGATTCTCTTACGCATTCGCGCGCCACTTCTCTATGTTCCGCCGAGCCAATTTTGCCGGTAAATGCGCGGTTTGTTAACGGGTGATCAAATAATCCTTTTTTCAGTTTAATGGTTAGGATCCTTCTTACCGCGTCGTTAATTCTGTCCATTGAAATACTGCCGTCGTTCACATCGCTTATTAAAGATGAAATGAATCCTTTATAATCGGTTGGAACCATTACCATATCAATACCCGCATTAATAGCAGATGCAATTTGAGTTTTAAAGCTTCCTGATAATTGGTAAAGCGCGCCCCAATCCGAAACAAGAAATCCTTTAAAGCCGAGTTCGTTTTTTAAAACATCGGTAAGAAGATATTTGTTTTCACTCATCTTAACGCCGTTCCAGCTGCTGAATGAAACCATAATGGAACCTACTCCTGTCTTTATCGCGCTTATGTAACCGGGAAGATGAATTGCTCTTAATGTTGCTTCATCGCATTCCGTATCTCCCTGATCTTTTCCGCCATAAGTGCCTCCGTCTCCCAGATAATGTTTTGCGCATGCAAGAATAGAAGATTGGCCGGACAGATCGGTTCCCTGGTAACCGGCTATTTCTGCCTGCCCCATAATTTGCTGAATCTCTGGAGTTTGTCCGAAGCTTTCATATGTTCGTCCCCATCTTATATTTCTTGCAACGGCAATACATGGAGAGAATGTCCAATTGATACCGGTGCCGGCAACCTCTTCGGCAGTAACTTCGGCGGCTTTTTGTACAAGAACCGGATCCCAGGTACACCCCATACCGATATTATGCGGAAATATTACGGCGCCCTTAACATTATTATTTCCGTGAACAGCATCGATTCCGTAAATCAACGGTATTTTTAATCTGGTTTGAAGCGCATAGTTTTGGTACGAATCGTACATATCTGCCCATCCCGCAGGGGAATTATCGGCAGGAGCAGAGCCGCCGCCGCTTAAAAGCGATCCGAGAAAATATGTTTTAATATCCTGAATATTTTGAAGTGCCGAACGATCTACCTGCGTCATTTGCCCGGCTTTTTCAGCGAGAGTCATTTGGTTTAAAAGCGTTTCAACTTTTTGATCAATTGTTTGATTATCGGTTTGGTTGTTCGGATGTACCGGGTTATCTTTTTTTTGATTGCAACATGACAGAATGATAATTCCGGTTGCAATTAGTAATGACATGAACAATTTTTTCATTCGCTATATCCCTTATCGGCGGGAATAAATAATTAAGAACATATTAATTAGCTTTCACTATTTGGGGTATTCGAGATAAATAATATAAACGCGCGGTTTTCAACCCGGCAATTATTGTGCGCGTGTATCCTATTTCTTTACACTAAGACGCTTATATGAACGACAAATTTTATGCCCTATTTGAAGTTACTAAAAGGGAAGTATAATATAACTATGGCCTAATTTTAGCCAATGTACTTAATAATTATTTACAATCAGGTTGTTTTTTCGAAATTAAAATATAATTCGTGGAAATTTTTATATTTTCAAACTATATTCGCCGGGGCGTAAATTGAAGAATATGCAAAATAGTATCTTTCTTCAATTTTGCTAAGTATCTTTGAATTAAGAAGTAGGCTTTTAGTTGATTTTATTTATCGGGCATAAAATCATTTTATTATTTTAATAAATATCTATTATTAAATTGATAAATATATAGTGTTCTTGGTTATAAAAATTATTATCCGTTATAAACAAACCGGGTAAACAATAATAAAAAAAAATCGAAAAAAGTTGGGATGTTTTTCCATTCAGAATTTTCTCGCCTAAATTATTTTCAACTTTAAAATTAAATGATTGTTCGAATAAATATTTAACGGTTAAATTTAGAAGAACACAAAAAGATAATTAAAATATCCCAAGTAGGTTCACCATGAAATTTTCCAAAATCTTCTATGTTGTTATAAGCACCATTTTAGTTACTACTTTTATGCTGATTATTTTTGTCTTTCCTTCCTACAATGTAACCGGAAAGGAAGGCGGAAGAGCGGTTAAAATTTATTTTGCCGATAATATTTCCCCGGCACATAAAAAAGTAATTGAACTGTTTAATCAAAGATACAAAGGACAAATAGAAGTTGTTCCGATAAATCTACCGTTTGATAAATTTACAACCAACGACAGGAAAGAGCTACTTGCCAGGTATTTTAGAAGTAAAAGCGATCGCATTGATGTCTTTTCGGTTGACCAGATATGGGTGCCGCGTTTTACCAGGTGGGCAATTCCGCTTGATGAATATTTCCCTGCTCATGATAAAGAAGAAATATTAAAATACGCCTTAAAATCTTGTTCCTACAACGACACATTGTATTCAATTCCTCTCTACATCGATATTGCTTTAATGTACTACAGGAAAGATTTGATAAGTAAACTTCCCGACGCAAAAAGTATTGAGAATAAATTGCGCAATTCAATAACATGGGAAGATTTGATTGAACTGAATAAAAAATTTAAAACCAATCCTTTCTTTGTTTTCCAGGCGGATGATTATGAGGGTTTGATGTGTATTTATACCGAAATATTGGCGAACATGCACGGCAGTTTGATGGCAGGAGATTGACTTACGTTAACAACCCCGCAGGCCGAAAAAGCGTTGCGCTTTTTGGGCGATCTATTGAACAAATATAAAATCTCCCCGCAAGATGTGTTAAGATTTAAAGAAGATGACTCTTACAATTACTACTTAAAAAACAACGGCGTTTTTCTCAGGGGCTGGATGGGATTATTTAAAAATAATATGGTCGGAAATAAATATTTATATTTGAAAAATAAACTGGCTGAAGCTCCGGTTCCCCATATTAAAGGCTCTAAACCGGTATCGGTTTTCGGCGGCTGGAATTTAATGGTTTCAAAATTCTCTACGAAAGTTCCCGAAGCTATACGATTTATAAAATTTTTAATGAGCGATGAAGCCCAGAAAATTTTATTTGACGTAGGCGGATATATACCTATAAACAATAAAGTTTATAACGACTCTCTATATTTGCAGAAAAACCCGCAGCTTATTTTTGACATGAACCTGGTTAAAAACGGCATCTATAGGCCGTTTTCAGTGCATTACACAAGCGTGTCGGATATTGTATCATATTATTTAAATCTTTCTTTGAAAGGTAAGTTGTCACCGCATGAAGCGCTCTTTAAAGCAAACAGAGAACTGAAGTCAAACAGTATTTTACTAAAATAAAAGTTTTAGCCATGAGCCAAAAAATAATTAAAAAACTGAAAGAATATCACTTCCAATTCAAACATTTGACGGTGATATTTGTTGTTTTGTTTGCGTTCCAAATTATAGTTTCCGTAATCAACAAATCTTCTATCGGAAGTTTTTTTAACAGCACACAAAGCTGGTATCAAAAAGATTCTGCTGAAAGAGTTGCAAACTTAACCACAACCGCCTTTGAGCTTTTGCTGGAAACCATCAACAGGAAAAAAGAAATAGATCAGGGCGAACAGAGCAACATTATAAAAGCGTTTGATATAATTTTCAACCAGGAAGTTCTTCAACATAACATTGAAGAAATGTGCATACTAATAAAAAAGGATAATCGTATTTACGCCATAGACGACGGGAAATCATTATTCCGGCTTCTATATCTCGGCTCCACTTCAAACGTTGATGTAAGCAACCAGCACAGCAGGGCTATCGCTCTTTATAAGAATGTGCAGGATTTTTTAATATACAAGGAACAGATCAAAAGCATACTTACGGAAAGAAAAACTTTTAATACATTTGTGCCGCTAATTTTACGCGGAGAATATATCGGCGCGGTATATATGAAAAACACGCCCGATTTTTCTTTCATCTCAAGTCAAATTATTTCTAACTATAATGAAACCTCTATTTTGTACCTATCGTTAATTTCGCTGGGTTTACTCTCAATGTATTTCATATCGTCCTATACTGTAAAAGAAAGAGACGAAACGCAAAGGCTCTTTTTAATAGAGCACGAAGAAAATTTGAGGAAGCAAATTAATTATCAGAAGGAATTGTTTTTTACAAAAAGAATTTACCATACCCATCATAAAGCCGAAAAAATAATGGGATTTATAAAAGGAGACCTGTCGGTGCTATCGCCGATAAATATAAGCGAAATTAAATACCGGGTAACAAAGTACGCTAATTTTATTTCACGTATTATTTATGATATGAAATGGTACGAGCCTCCTGTGCAAACAATACGCAATACAATTTTCAAGACCGATGTAAATGAAGTGATCCGGTTTATTGTAAATCATATTTTCTTAAGAAGCGCCAAAAAAAGCGGTACCTTTTCCATCTTATTTGAAGAAGGGAAAAACCTTCCGATATTAAATGTTAATGAGTTTGTTGTCTGGGAAATAATTGAACCGCTAATTCAAAACAGCATTGACCATGGGGGAGTAAAAAATCTGGTTATTAATATCAAGACGGATTTTTCGGAAAAAGAAAAACTTCTAAAGATCCATTTAAGCGACAACGGAAAAGGGATCGAACAGAAATTGCTTTTAATCAATGAGAAAGGGGTAAAACAAATTTTCGGCGAAAATGTTTCGACCAAAGATTCATCCGCGCAAAACGTTGGCTACGGATGTTATATCGCTTATGAAATGTCTAAAAAATGCGGCTGGGACCTGGATGTAAAGAACCTTGAAACCGGTGGCTGCGAGTTTGTTGTACTTATAAAAACATAAATAATGTTTATTAGATACACTTATTTTTATTGTTATATTTCGGATCCTTTTTAAAAAATTATAAATGAAATTTGAGAACCGAACTAAATTATTTGAAGGAAATAAATGCTGAAAGAAAACATCATAAATATTTTGCTGGTTGAAGATGAAGAGTTTGATGTAATTCGCGTAAAAAAAACTATTGAACCTTTTGCCGAGAGGATAGTAATTTCCGATGTTGTCTCGGACGGTAACGATGCAATTGAACTGGTTAAGTGCAAGCCTTCGTATTACGATTTGGTAATAATGGATTTCAATCTTTCCGGCGGAATTATGGGCGAAAAATTAATCCAAAAGATAAAAGAGATTGAACCTTCCGTGCAAATAATAGTAATTACAAAAATGACAATTAATATTAGCGATTATAATTTTGCACAGCGTTTAATGAAAGCCGGGGCATTCTGGTACTGTACAAAATATCCGGGCGATATTGAAGACTTTATATATCAGCCCACCGATTTTATTTTGAGCGTTTTAAACGCCTATGAAAAATCAAAAATTGAAAAGGCCTGGATTAGGTCTAACCAGAAGTTGATAAAAAACGTTGAAGATATATTATATCAAAAAAGAATAATCGGCGAATCATCCTCAATACAAAACCTGAAACGCGAAATTTCAAAATACTCGCAAAGCGATGTTAGTATATTAATTAGCGGTTCCTCCGGAACCGGGAAAGAACTGGTCGCCTATAATATTCATTACAACAGCGACAGAAAATTTGAAAATTTTGTTACCATAAATTGCGGCAGCCTTCCGCCTGATTTAATTGAAAGTGAATTATTCGGTTATGAAAAAGGTTCATTTACAGGCGCAGATAAACGTAAACCCGGCTTGTTCGAAATTGCTCATAACGGAACAGTATTTTTAGATGAAATAACCGAGCTTCCTCTTTCTGCCCAGGTAAAACTTCTAAGAGTAATTCAGGAAGGTGAACTTGAAAAAATCGGCCGCACGGACAGAGTTAAAGTTAACCTTCGAATAATTGCAGCAACCAACAGGAATATTGAAGAAGAAGTTAAGGCAAAACGTTTTAGGGAAGACCTTTATTACCGGTTGAATGTTATTTATATAAAAGTATCTGATTTAAAAGAAAGAAAAACAGATATACCTCTTCTTATCGACCATTTTCTAACTTCATATAGTCAAAGCATGGGTAGGGACAAACCGTTAATTAATTCCGAAGCGCTTGATATATTGGTTAATTACCCGTGGCCTGGTAATATTAGGGAATTAAAAAATGTGGTTCAAAGAATGCTGTTTGTGGATAATTCTTTAATTGATGAACAAAGTGCCCAGCGCGCCCTGGGTACTTTTTTTGACGTTGAAAAAAATAAGGAAGATGAGTTTGAACTGCTCTTCAAAAAAAACGAATTGCAGCTGACACAGATGGAAAAAATGATTCGGGAAAAATATTTTATTTACATCAGGAAAAATTCGTCATCCGATACCGATGCCGCGAAGAAACTCGGCTTAGCTCCGTCAAATTATTATAGGATGGCTAAAGAACTGGGATTAAAATAAAAATCATTTTTTGCTTTAAGAAATATTATTTCCGGCTTAGTGTGGATATTTTTTCGTTTCCGAAGAACGAAACGGAATTTTAAAATTTTTATCATCTCCATGCTTCCCTCCTAATTCGCAATAACTTCTTTTTATTATGAATGATAAAATTCATGCTAATAACATTATGGCGTGATTGTTGCTTAAAAATAAATAAAACATTAAGGCAAAACATGAATCAAAAATTTACGGCCTTCTCTTTATTGCTTATATCAATTTTATTTAGCTCGCCAAAGATAAGTTACTCTCAAAGTTTTTTAACAGTAAATGGAACAAAGATAGTCGATAAAAACGGGCAGGAAGTATACTTAAAAGGAATGGGGCTTGGCGGTTGGCTTGAGCCTGAAGGCTATATGTTCGGTATGTCGGGCTTTGCAAATTCCCCTTCGGAAATACAAAAGAAAATTCAAGATTTAATAGGCATCGATAATACAAACTCTTTTTACAGCGCGTTTAGGAAAAATTTTGTTACCGAAAGTGATATAAAAGCGCTTGCACAATGGGGCTTCAATTCCGTAAGGCTGCCATTTCATTATAACATACTTACGCCTGCAGATTCGCCAGGCGTTTACCTTGAAAGCGGTTTTGCAATTTTTGACAGTTTAATCGCCTGGTGTAAGAAATATAATATGTATGTTATTCTCGATTTGCACTGCGCTCCCGGTTCGCAGAACGACCAAAACATCGGAGATTACAATTCTAACGTTCCTTCATTGTGGCAAGATACCGCCAAACAAACAAGAACTGTTGAACTTTGGAAAACTATAGCCGCGCGTTATAAAAACGAAACCACCGTTGCCGGATATGATTTGTTAAACGAAACTCGTTGGGATTTTGGAGCAGGTGCAAACAATGCACCGTTGAGAAATTTATTTATTAGAATAACCGGCGCAATTAGATCAGTCGATACAAACCATATAGTTTTTGTCGAAGGAAACCAGTATGCAACTGATTTTAACGGGCTAACTCCGCCCTGTGATAATAAACTTGTTTATAGCTTTCACAAGTATTGGAATACTAATGACGCTAGCTCAATTCAAGGATACCTAAGTATTAGTCGCACATACAACGTGCCACTGTGGTTGGGTGAATCCGGCGAGAACTCAAATTCATGGTTTACAGATTGTATTAATTTAATGAAACAGTATGACGTTGGCTGGTCTTGGTGGACATTAAAAAAATTTAGTACCATCAACGCCCCGCTTAACGTGCCTATTACAAGCGAGTATCAGCAGCTGCTTGATTATTGGCAGGGCAAAGGGTCTAAACCTTCGGTAACATTTGCTACAAATGCTTTGCTTCGGATGGCGGATAATTTAAAATTCGAATATTGCGTTTTTGAAAATGATGTTATTGATGCCATGATGCGCCAGACTACGGATAATTCTATTTTACCATACGCCGATAATGAAATTCCCGGTATTGTATATTTTGCGAACTACGATCTCGGAAAACTGCTTTATGCTTATAATGATGTTGACTTTCAAAATGCCCAAGGTCAGGGCGGTCCAGCCTGGAATTCTGGCTGGAATTACCGCAACGACGGCGTTGATATTGAGCCGTGTAGCGATCTTCCGTCAAATGGTTATGATGTAGGTTGGATTAATACCGGCGAATGGTTGAAGTATACAATTAATGTTACCAAAACGGCTTCGTATAATATTGATGTTCGTTATGCTTCGAACCAGGCCGGCGGTAAAATGCTGTTGAAGCTTGACGGAAATATAGTATCCTCAACCATTACTATTCCTTCTACCGGCGGCTGGCAAACATGGCAAACACAAACTTTGCAGGGTATTCCGCTTTCCGCCGGAGCTCATGAATTGATGGTACAGTTTCTTTCAGGTGGTTACAACTTAAATTATTTATTGTTCTCGGAAAACACCACAGGAGTTATTTCCGGAAAAGAACATAGTTTTACTTTTCAGCTAAATCAAAATTATCCTAATCCTTTTAATCCTTCAACTGAAATAAAATATTCCATTCCTACCAAAAATTTTGTTTCATTAAAAGTGTTTAATATCCTTGGTAAAGAAATCGCAACTCTTGTAAATGAAACAAAAGATGCCGGCGCCTACTCCGTTAATTTTAACGCGGCAAACTTACCAAGCGGTATTTACTTTTATAAGATTACCTCGGGGAAAAATATTTCAATTAAGAAAATGATCTTGCTGAAATAATATCATTCGACCTTGAAGGTTTATTCAAAACCTTCAAGGCTTCCATAACTTCAAGATCGAAATAAAATCTGAGAAGGTTTTATTAGAATAATAAATCCTCTTTTATCAATTTAATAAGAAAATGAAATCCTTAATGATCCGGCGGTTATTTTTATCATTTTCTTAAAAGCATAATGATTGAAAACAACTGGCATTATTTGTGAGTAAACATAAAGAAAAACGGAAATTTAATTGCACGTTGATTTTACTTTTTTAGATAGCTTTATCCTTTTAATCTACCTTATAATTGTATTAAGCCTTGGATTTTATTATTCGGGCAAGAAAGAACTTAATTACGAAGAGTATTTTCTTGCCGGGAAAAAAATGGGCTGGATTACCGTAGGGCTTTCTATATTTGCAACCAACATATCCAGCGAACATTTTATCGGGCTGGCAGGTGCGGGCGCAGCAAGAGGATTAGCGGTAGGTCAATTCGAGCTTATGGCTATATTCACTTTAATTCTTCTTGGGTGGATAATTGCGCCGATATACATTAAAGCCGGTGTGGCAACAACGCCCGAATTTCTTGAAAAAAGATTTGATCCATCATTAAGAAAACCGTTTGCAATTATTTCAATTGTTATTTACATCTTTACTAAAATTACCGTTACACTTTTTGCCGGTGGAATTTTATTCTATAAAATGTTCGGACTAAATATTTATACATCCGCAATAATGATAGTGCTTCTTACTGGCCTTTATACTGTATTGGGCGGCGCCACGGCCGTAATGAAAACCCACGTATTCCAGGCCATCGTTTTAATTGTAGGTGCGGTGCTTTTAACTTTATATGGATTAAAAGAAGTCGGCGGATTTTCAGGGCTAAAAGCAAAATTACCTCCGGACTTTTTTAATATGTTTAAATCAATAAAAGACCCTGATTATCCGTGGACTGGGGTTATTTTCGGAGCTCCAATTATAGCTTTCTGGTATTGGATTACCGACCAATATTTTGTTCAAAAAATATTATCGGCAAAGTCTATTAATGATGCCCGCCGGGGATCTTTATTTGCGGCGTTGTTAAAAGTATTGCCGATTTTTATTTTGGTTCTACCAGGGTTAATAGCTGCGGCATTATTTCAAGATGTAAAAGGGGATGAGGCATATCCATCTCTTTTAGCCAGCAACATTTTACCCATAGGAGTTAAAGGAATAGTATTGGCGGGACTTCTGGCCGCAATAATGTCATCTCTTTCCAGTGTATTTAATACCGTGGCAATTCTTTTTACAAATGATTTTTATAAAGTAAATAACCCGGCCGCTTCCGAAAGAGAATTAGTGTTAGTAGGAAGATTAACTACAACCGCAATTGTTATTTTAACAATTATATGTGTTCCGTTGGTTAAATTAATAAGTTCTCAGGTGTATTTATATTTACAAAGTTTGCAGGGGTACATTAGTCCGCCAATTACAGTTGTTTTTTTGTGGGGGTTCATATTAAAACGAATAAACGCAAAAGCTGCAATAACAACTTTAATTATCGGCGAAGGCATCGGCCTTTTGCGACTAATATTGGAAATGCTTTACGGAACGAATCTTCAAAAATTAGGCATATTTTCTTCACTGGTAAGCTTAAACTTTTTACATTTTTCAATTTTTCTATTTGTCTTTTGCACTGTTATTATTTTAGTGTTAACCTATCTGCCTCAGAGTGAAAAGAAATCAAAAATATCTTCTATAAAATATCTAATGCCAAATAGTTTTTCGGAACTTGCCGTTGGCCTTACAAGCGATCGTTCAAAAAGTTCAATACTAATAAATATGATGATCTCTGCTTTTATCCTTTTGGTAATTATTGGTCTTTGGAGTTTATGGTTTTAATTAATTTCTCTGTTTACGTTCTAAATAAATAACTATAACAATT
>DAIERC010000004.1 GCA_027347125.1 Ignavibacteriales bacterium | reverse complement strand
GGCGGATCATTTAAATTATTAATCTCCATCTTTTCTTTACTTGCCAGCGCGGGCCTATTTTTCTATCTCTTTAAATACAGAAATAAAATATTTAGCCTCAGACTTTCTTTAGCGCTTATTTTCGGCGGCGCTATGGGTAATATGTTCGACCGGATATTTTACGGTGTAATATACGGGTATGCGCCTTTAATGCACGGGAGAGTTGTCGATTTTTTTAACTTAAAATTTTTTAACCTTTTTATATTTGATCGGTTGTTTGGAAATTATGTATTCAATGTTGCTGATGTTGCGGTTACAGCAGGCGTAATACTGCTTTTGTTCGCATTGAATCGGCAAAAGGAAATAGAGTTGCAGGAACAACCTGAAGTTTTAGAAACCATATTAGCAGAAAACAAGGAATAGATTGAGAATAATTTTTGTATCGCTTGCTGTTGTAATTGCCGACCAAATATCCAAACTGCTTGTTAAAGGCTTTTCCATTCCCTTTCTTCATGTTTCATATACGGGAATGAGCTACGGTGAAACAATTAGTGTTATAGGAAATTTTTTTAGAATTACGTTTATCGAAAACCCAGGCCTTGCTTTCGGTTTTGACCCCGGAATAGATTTTAAATTATGGGTCTCACTCTTTTCTCTCTTTGCAAGCATTGCTCTTTTAATTTATCTTTATACAATTCGAAACAATAATTTTAGCACCAGGCTGGCTGTTGCGCTCGTTCTTGGTGGCGCTGTTGGTAATTTAATAGACAGGATGTTTTACGGCGTTTTTTATAACTACGCGCCTTTATTTTACGGAAGAGTTGTTGATTTTCTGGATTTCGATTTCTTTAGATTCAGTCTTTTCGGAAGAAATTTTGACAGATTCCCTATTTTCAACATAGCAGACTCAGCTGTTACGATTGGTGTTTTGTTATTAGTATTTTTTTACCCCAAAGTAAAAAAAGAAACAGAGATAGATATGGAATCAGAGGCCGCTAAAATAAATCCGGATGCTATTTCAAACATACGTCCAGAACAAAGCATCGACAACGCTGCAATTAAGAATGAAGAGTTAAACAAGGATAAAGAGAGTCAGAATAATGTCGAACCTAATTACGGAGAAAAAATACAGGATAAAAATTCCTGAAGGGAAAAAAAAGGAACGACTGGATACATTTCTTACTAATTGCATTGAAAATGCTACCCGATCAAAAATTCAAAAATTAATAGAAGCAAATCTGGTAACGGTTAACGGTAATTTTGTTAAGCCTAGCCATCATGTTCAGCCGGCCGATTATGTTGAAGCTACAATTCCAATCGCGCCGCGGCCGGAAGAAACCGAGCCGGAAGAAATACCGCTTAATATAATTTATGAAGACGATTATTTAATTATTGTAAATAAGCCTCCGGGAATGGTTGCGCACCCGGCATATGCAAATTATACGGGCACTTTGGTTAACGCGCTTCTTTATCATTCGCAAAAATTAAGCAACATAAATGAGCCTAGCAGGCCGGGCATAGTTCACCGCATAGATAAAGATACAAGCGGGCTTCTTGTTGTAGCAAAGGATGACTGGACTCATGCCAAACTGGCCGAACAATTTTCCAGGCATTCTATAGAAAGAGAATACTGGGCAGTGGCCTGGGGGTTATTTAAAGAAAAAAGCGGCGAGATTAATTTTAATATAACAAGAAGCAAATCGGATAGGAAAAAATTTACAACCAGCAATAGCGAAGGTAAAACCGCAACTACTTTTTATAATATGCTTGAAGAATTTGAATTCGCGTCTTTGGTTAAGCTTAACCTTAAAACCGGGCGCACTCATCAAATACGCGTGCATCTTTCCGGAATTGGCCATCCTATATTTGGGGACGGAACTTACGGCGGACGCCAGTTGGTTTACGGCTCAACATTGCCTAAACTAAAAAGCAGATTACAAAATCTTCTTGATCTGATGCCGAGGCAGGCGCTTCACGCAAAGACGCTTGGGTTTATGCATCCGCACAAAAATGAATTTGTTAAATTTGATTCGCCGCTGCCAGGGGACATGATTACCCTTTTAGATAAGCTTAGAATAAAAAATACTTAATCCCGGCGCAATATTTATTTCTCACTTACCGCAGAACTCGTACTGAACGTAACAGAGAATTTACTATCTTGTTTTTTTACTGTAAACATTTGTTGTTACGTTATTCAAACTGGCAACCTTTTTGTTAGTGTCAGTTCCAGTTCGTTGCCCTCAAATTCCCGGGCATTCAATATGTGAACGGGAGATATTGAAATTAATAATACAATCCTGCTTATGTATTTTAAAAACATTTTTAGCAGCAGGCTTATTATCATTACTGAAACTCTGTCGCTTTCATATTGTATTACCGACTAAATATAATATTATTTAACACTTTTAATTGTTAAATT
>DAIERC010000509.1 GCA_027347125.1 Ignavibacteriales bacterium | reverse complement strand
TAACGGGTGCATTTTGGGTCCGGCGATTATCATTAAGGTGCCTAATGATGATTGATGAAGAGTAGAAAGTACTACGCCTAGAATTATAAATACAAACATTACCTTAGAAAGAGTTTTGTCAAGCATGCGTAATAGTTTATCTACCGGGTTGTTTAGGAAAGATAGAAATCCTTTTAAATTTACTCTTCCGATGAAACGCTCTGCAACTATAGGAAGGAATTCGATGTAGAGAACCGTAAGATACATCATAACGCAAATGCCTACTTCGAATAATGCCGAAGTACCGTTCCAGAAAACAAGAGGGTGCCACATATAGTACCACCTTCCTACGTCTACCGATACTCCGATAGCAACGAAAGTATAACCCAGCATAGCTGTTAATAGGGCGGGGCGTACAATATCATGGTAATGTTCTTTATGCATTACGTGACCTAATGCAGCGGTTGTAAAACCGCCTGCCGCAAGCGCAACACCGGCGGCAACATCAACGCCAATCCATATTCCCCATGGGTATTGATTATTAAGATTTGTTACAGCACCAATACCGAAGACAAATCTTACAAGTAAAAAAGCTAATCCGTTCAACGCTAGCAAAACTAGTACAATAACGCCTGGTGTAAAAAATTTTTTTTGTACCGGAGCGGGTTTCATTAAATGTTCCATAGTTATAACCCCTATTCAGATTTTTCTTTGTTTTTTGTAATCCACATTATTCCGCCTAGTAAAGCATACAAAGATGCAGGCGGAACAAAGTATGCAAATATTCCATGCTGAATTGATTCAGAAGTGCCGGGCATGGGTTTGTCTCCCGGTTTAGGAAATTTTAATTTTGAGAAGTCCTGGTTTGCAAGATACATCCATGAAGTGCCGCCAGCCTCGTACTCGCCGTAAATATGATTTATATATTTATCAGGATCTCTTTTAATCCTTTCTCGTGCTACTTTTATTAACTCTGAGCGCGGGCCGAAAGTAAGCGCCTCAACCGGACATATATTAACACACGCAGGCAGCTTCCCGTCTTTTGTTCTTTCAATGCAAAAGTCGCATTTCATTATCTTAGGATTTATAGCTTTATCATATTCGAATGTAGGAATTTGAAACGGGCATGCCACCATACAATATCGGCATCCGATACATTTATTGGTATCCCAAACAACAGCACCATTTTCACCCTTTGAAAAAGCTCCGACAATACATGCGGATAAACATGCCGGATGATCACAATGCATGCACTGCACTTTTACATCCGTGGGAATTGCCGGGTTCTTCGGATTCGGATATTCGTTAACAACTGTTAATGCCTTTGTCGTAGGCCGTCGCATTTGTTTGAATACGGATCTGTCCTCATAATGTTCTTGCGGTTCCGTCGGAAGATCGTGGGCCGTTTTGCATGCCCACTCACAATTGCGGCAGCCAATGCAAACAGTTGTGTCAACTAAAACGCCCATTCGATCTTCTGATAAAACATCTTTGGGCGCAGCCTTTGCGGACGCTGATGAAACACCTGCAACGCCGGCTGTTAAAACTGTTACTGATTTTAAGAAATCTCTTCGGTTTTGTTTTGCCATGATTTTCCCCAAGCTTTTGCTGTTTGTGGTATATCTTTTAAAATAAAAATTCTTTGCTCTTTGCAATTGTTCTCAATATAAAATTATGCCAAGCTTTATTTGATAATACACAATTATTTAAAATTTGAAATTCAATCGGGCTAAATATTTTCATATTTAATTATTCGTTTCAAATAAATTTCATTTCTCAGAATTGGAAAACCGTATAAAAATATTTTGCTGTATATGAGAAACAATAGTCTGTCTTTGATGGGTTATTAAACAAAAAAAAACAAATTATTTTTTTCTGTTATGCCTTTTTATTATTTAGAAAATAAAAATTTCACAAACAGTTGCTATTACCGAAGCATTGTTAAGTGGCATGTGTGATTAAAATGTTTAACAATAAAAACTATTTCGATATACGTCTGTACTGTTATAAAAAATTCATG
>DAIERC010000501.1 GCA_027347125.1 Ignavibacteriales bacterium | reverse complement strand
GTCATTCCCTTTATGATAGCGACAAATTGTTGAATTTTATTATAAACAACACTAACTGTGCCATACATTTTTTTGCCTGTCATCAGAATATAGGATGAGCATTACGTTGGTTTTCTATATAATAACCGGCATATTATAATTAAGTTTTTTTTGTACTGAGATTTGAAAATTATTTGTTTCCTCAAGAATTCCGTATTTTTATTATGTGGTAAGCAGTTAATAGATGAATTGTATTTCCAGCTTAACTTATGCACATCTACATTTATTATTTTGATAAAAAAGTTATTAAAGTTATAAAACCATCTGTTAATGATAAAACTTTTTTTAGGATAATCAATTACGAATTTATCCCATATTCGAAAAATTTTCACCGCTAGTTTTCATATATCCTCTAGGCATAAAATTTGTGCAAATAAAATATTAAGGTTGAAAGTATATAACATAAGAATAAAAAATTAAGAGTTAGTATTTAATCAGAATCTAATTTAAGTATTTAAAAATAAGGATTGTTATTATGGCTGTAAATGTTCAGAATCCTAAAATAGGTAGTATTCCTAGGCAGCAAGGAGATACAAATTATAATTCCGCTCTAGTTGTTTTAACGTCGTTGTTTTTTATGTGGGGATTTTTAACCGCCCTCAACGATATTTTAATACCGCATTTAAAAGCAGTATTTAGTTTAAATTATACCCAGGCGATGCTTGTGCAATTTGTATTCTTCGCGGCTTATTTTATTATGTCGCTTCCTTCAGGTTATATAGTGGAAAAAATCGGGTACAAAAGAGGAATTGTAATCGGTTTAATTACTGCCGGCATAGGATGTTTGGCCTTTTACCCGGCAGCTGCAGTACGGTCTTATCCGTTGTTTCTTACGGCATTTTTTACATTGGCAACAGGTATAACACTGCTTCAAGTTGCGGCTAATCCTTATGTCGCAATTCTAGGTAAACCGGAAACTGCGTCAAGCAGGTTGAATTTAACCCAGGCCTTCAATTCGCTGGGTACGACAATTGCGCCTTATTTTGGCTCAATATTAATTCTTGCAGTTGCCGTAAAAAGTGCGGAAGAAATAGCAAAGTTAAGTCCGGATGCGTTATCGGCTTATAAATTAGCAGAAGCTTCGGCGGTGCAGGTACCTTATTTAGGATTAGCTGCTGCGCTGTTTGTTCTTGCCGCTTTAATTGCCATTATAAAACTTCCACAAATAAAAGCCGAATCAAATAATAACGGTGGTGAGCACGGCACTTTCGATCATCTGCATGAAAGCGCATGGAAGTATAGGCATGTAATACTGGGAGCAATTGGAATATTTGTATATGTGGGAGCCGAAGTTGCCATCGGAAGTTTTTTAGTTAACTATCTTGGCGAAAAAAATATAGGCGGTTTAACTGAAGCGCAAGCCGGTAAATACGTTTCATTTTATTGGGGAGGCGCAATGGTGGGGCGTTTTATAGGTTCGGCCGTACTGCGAAAAGTAAAACCCGGATTAGTTTTGGCTTTTAATGCCTTCATAGCCGCAGGTTTGGTTATAACCACAATGATTTTCTCTGGTGCTGTAGCCGTATGGGCAGTGCTGCTTGTCGGTCTTTTTAATTCAATAATGTTCCCGAATATTTTTACACTCGGCATTGCCGGTTTGGGTAAGCATACCGGACAAGGTTCGGGAATCTTGATTATGGCTATTGTAGGCGGAGCTTTAATACCTGTTTTACAAGGATGGCTTGCCGACAACATCGGCATTCATCATGCGTTCATACTTCCTGTTTTGTGTTATCTCTACATTGCTTATTACGGTTTAAAAGGCCATATACCGGCACATCATAGATTAGCAAAGGGGTAAAGATGAACAAAATTGAAGTTACTCTCGGAATTGATATTGGCGGTACAAATACTGTCCTTGGTTTTGTTGATATAAACGGCAACAGCTATTTAAAGTCAACAATTCCAACAAAGGGGCATGAACCCGCTGATAAATATTTTGAAAGGCTGCGAAGAAAAATTGACGAATTGTTAATTGAGATTTACGGTAAGTATATTTTAAAAGGAATTGGTATTGGCGCCCCAAACGCTAATTACCACAAAGGAACAGTTGAGTATCCGCCGAATTTAAATTGGGGATATGTTGAAGTTATTAAAATAATAAAACAATACTACAATATACCTTCAGCAATTACTAACGATGCTAACGCCGCTGCAATTGGTGAAATGAAATTTGGCGCCGCAAAAGACATGAAAGACTTTATTGTTATTACCCTCGGAACCGGCGTTGGAAGCGGAATTGTTGTAAACGGGCAGCTTGTTTACGGCGCCGACGGATTTGCCGGCGAAATTGGGCATACTATTTATGACCCGCAAGGAAGGGATTGCGGATGCGGTAGAAAAGGTTGTCTTGAGACTTATGCATCCGCAAGCGGAATAAGAAGAACCGTTATTGAGATGCTTCAAAACTCCAATGATAAAAGCGAACTGAGAAATTTAACCCTGGATGAATTAACTTCTAAAAAAATTTACGAGGCCGCACTTCACGGTGATAAAATTGCTCTTGAGGCGTTTGAGTTTACAGGTAAGGTTCTGGGTACAAAGTTAGCTGACTCGGTTGCGCATACTAGTCCCGAAGCAATTGTTTTGTTTGGCGGATTAGCCTCGGCCGGCAAGTTTATTTTTGAACCCACAAAGAAATATATGGAACAAAATCTCCTAAATATATTTAAGAACAAAGTAAAAATAATTCCTTCCGGTTTACCCGAAGGTGATTCGGCAGTGTTGGGCGCCAGTGCTTTAATCTGGAGTGAGCTGGATAAACTAACTCCGGCTTAACTGATTATCAAATTTATCATAGTTATTTCTTATAACGCAATTAGATCGATCCTTCTGCCTCCTTTGAGAAGAGGCTCTTCGGAGCTCTTCTCAAAGCAGACACTAAATCTTTTAGTTACTAATATTATAAAATTTCCCGGTTTTGTTCTTAATTCAAACTAGATTGAAAATACTTTTCTCATTATTAAATAAAGAGCGGTTTATGAAATCTTACTTCAAAATATTTTCTGTATCAGCGCTGATAATCTCTATGGTTTTCTTGTTCGCTTTTACAACTAAAAATACTAACAAAATTAAACCTCAAGAATCCGGTTCATCTATTCAAAATAAAGTAGATTCGTTGATGGCGTTGATGACCCTCGATGAAAAAATTGGACAAATGGTTCAAGCCGATATCTACGCTGTAAAAAATAATCCTGAAGATATTGCAAAATATGCTGTTGGTTCTATTCTGTGCGGTGGTGATTCCGAAATAAAAGATATTACCGCGGCTGGCTGGGCAAATTACTACGATATGCTTCAATCGTACGCATTAAAATCAAGATTGAAAATACCCATGATTTACGGCGTCGATGCTGTTCACGGACATAATAATGTTCAGGGTGCGGTTATATTTCCCCATAACATCGGGATGGGTTGCACAAGAAACCCGGAACTAGCCGAACATGAAGGACGTGTTACTGCCGAAGAAATAGCCGGCACCGGTATGGACTGGGATTTTGCTCCGTGCATTGCCGTAGCAAGAAATATTAGATGGGGAAGAACATACGAAAGCTACGGTGAAACTCCGGAGTTAGCTGAAGAAATGGGCGCTGCTTTTGTTAAAGGTATGCAAAGTTTTGAAGATAAAGAAGGTAATACTATTCTGGCTTGCGCCAAACATTATCTTGGAGACGGCGGAACAACTAACGGTAAAGACCAGGGAAATACCGAATGCGATGAACAAACTTTAAGAAAAATTCATCTGCCCGGTTATATTGCCGCGATAAAAGCCGGCGTAAAAACCATCATGGTTTCTTACAGCAGTTGGAACGGTGTTAAGATGCACGAAAATAAATATCTTTTAACCGATGTATTAAAAAATGAACTTGGCTTTAAAGGCTTTTTAATTTCGGATTGGGCGGCAATTGATCAGCTTGGAAAAGACTATAAGAGCGATGTTGAAAAATCAGTTAATGCCGGTCTGGATATGATTATGATTCCCAACGGTCCGGGGAAGAAAAATAATTTTGTAGAATTTATTAATGATCTAAAAGATTTGGTTGCCGATGGAAAGGTTTCGGTTTCTAGAATTGACGACGCCGTAAAAAGAATTTTAACCGTAAAAATGGAAATGAATATTTTTGAACATCCATATACGGATAAAAACTATACTGCCTCGGTGGGCTCTAAAGAACACAGGGAAGTAGCAAGGGAGTGCGTTAGGCAATCGTTAGTGCTACTGAAAAATGAAAACAAAATTTTACCGCTGTCAAAAAATATTAAACATCTTGTTGTAGCCGGTAAAAGCGCCGATAACTTGGGCTACCAATGCGGCGGGTGGACTATAAGCTGGCAGGGCGGCAGCGGTAAAATTATAAGCGGCGGAACCACCATATTACAAGGCATTAAAAATACCGTTTCTTTAGATACTAAAATTACATTTTAAAAAGACGGTTCAAATGTTAAAGATGCCGACGCAGCTATTGTTGTTGTTGGAGAAAAACCTTATGCCGAAGGTAAAGGCGATAGAAAAGATTTAAGCCTGGATAAGGAAGATATGGCAGTTATTGAAAAAATAAAAAGCAAAGGAATACCTGTTGTTGTTGTCTTAATATCCGGCAGACCGATGATTATTAATTCGGCTTTAAAAGATGCTAATGCTTTTGTTGCCGCCTGGCTGCCCGGTACCGAAGGTGAAGGTGTAGCCGACGTGTTATTTGGCGATTATAAATTTACCGGTAAACTATCTCATTCATGGCCTGATAGCATGGAACAAATTCCAATTAATTTCGGCGATAAAAATTATAATCCGTTGTTCAAATACGGCTATGGACTTAGTTATTAATTATTTTACTCACACTTCGCAACGTTTTTTTTGAAAACCGGAATGAAGGATAAACGATGTATTCCCTTTACCCAAAATTACAAGGTTAGTTTTTGCGTAAGGTAATTTATTTTAACAATAATAGGAGTAAGAATAAATAATATGTTAAAAATTAAATTTAGAATAGTTTTAACAGTTATAACCTCTTTAGCTTTTATACTCGTTTTTACAGGTAGTATGCAAAATAAAAACGAAGAAACTTTACTGTATAAAAATTCAAAATTACCCGTTACTGAAAGAGTAAAAGATTTATTAAACCGGATGACCCTGGAAGAAAAGATCGATATTCTGGGGGGAACAGGTTTTGCGACGAAGCCTGTTGAAAGACTTGGTATTCCTGAATTGAGAATGAGTGACGGGCCGCTTGGCGTTAGATGGGGCAAGTCAACTGCATTCCCCGCCGGCATAGCTATGGCGGCAACATGGGACACTTCATTAATTAACAAAGTTGGCAGCGGCATCGGCCGGGAATTAAAAGCAAAAGATAGAGATGTAATTCTTGGTCCATGTGTAAATATTGCCCGAATACCGATGGGCGGAAGAAATTTTGAAAGCTTTGGCGAAGATCCTTATCTTACTTCCAGAATGGCTGTAAGTTATATCGAAGGCGTTCAAGGCGAGGGAGTTGCGGCTACCGTTAAACATTTTGCCGCTAACAACCAGGAGCATGAAAGAATGTTTGTTAACGTAAAAATTGATAAACGCGCCCTAAATGAAATTTATCTTCCCGCATTTAAAGCTGCCGTTACACAAGCTCATGTTCTTGCGGTAATGTCGGCGTATAATAAATTAAACGGTCATTATTGCAGTGAGAATGATTACCTTCTGAAAACAAAATTAAAAGATAACTGGAAGTTCGACGGATTAGTTATGTCCGATTGGGGAGCTGTTCATAGTTCTATTCCAACGGCTTTGGGCGGCCTCGATCTTGAAATGCCGACCGGTTTGTATTTAAATGATTCCACATTGCTCGGCAAAGTTAAAGACGGTACAATTAACGAAAATATCATTAATGATAAGGTAAGCAGAATTTTAACGGTGATGTTTAAACTCGGCTTGTTTGACCATCCGAGAAAAGATAATTCAAAATTACTGAATAGCAAGGAGAACCGGGAAGTAGCATACAAAACCGCACTTGAAGGAATTGTGTTGTTGAAAAATGCAAATTCCGTTCTCCCGCTGGACAAGAATAAACTAAAATCTATTGCGGTTATAGGCCCAAATGCTGCTATAGCTAGAACAGGCGGAGGCGGAAGTTCTAGAGTTTCTCCAATATTTTCCGTTGACCCGTTATCCGCATTAAAAAACAAACTTGGCAAAACCGTAAAAATAAATTACGCTCAGGGTGACGTAATGGATGGCGACGCCGCTCCAATTGAGTCAAAGTATTTATATCTTCCGGACGGCAAGGCGCACGGCTTACTTGGTGAATATTTCGATAACCAGAACCTTAAAGATAAACCTGCTTTTACAAGGAACGATAAAATAATTAATTTCGATTGGGGGCAAGGCTCACCTAAAAACAATTTTCCTTCGGATCATTTTTCCGTAAGATGGACGGGTTTCCTTCAGGTTCCGGAGTCGGGTAATTATGTACTTGATGCTATTAGTGATGACGGAGTGAGACTATATATAGATGATAAATTAGTTGTAGAAAACTGGTCAGACCATTCCACCGAATCTAAAAGTTATATGGCTGCATTAGATGCGAATAAAAAGTATAAAATAAAAATTGAATATTATGAAAACACAGGCGACGCTTCAATGAAACTGGCCTGGAATAAACCTAGCGATGATTTAATTAAACAAGCTGTAAATGTGGCAGCCAAATCAGACGTTGCCCTGCTTTTTGTAGGCACATCCGATCAGATTGAAAGCGAAGGACACGACAGAGATAATATTGCCTTACCCGGCAAACAAGATGATCTTATCAATGCCGTGGCCAAGGTGAACAAGCATGTTGTGGTAGTTATTACATCGGGTTCACCTGTTTTAATGAGCAAGTGGATAAATAATGTTGACGGGGTTTTGGAAACCTGGTTTGCAGGTGAAGAAATTGGAAACGCAGCCGCCGACGTTATTATGGGTAATTATAATCCCTCAGGCAAATTGCCTGTAACGTTTCCTGAAAGATGGGAAGATTGCTCTGCTTACAAAACTTATAAAGCTCAGGATAGTGTTTCGGAATATTCGGATGGAATATTCGTCGGTTACCGCCACTTTGATAAAAATAATATTGCGCCGTTGTTCCCGTTTGGTTACGGCCTTTCTTATACAAAATTCGATTATTCAAATTTGGATGTAAAAGACGACTCGCAAAATAATGAACTAAAATATCATATTGCGTTGGACTTGAAAAATACCGGTAAGAGTAATGGTGCTGAGGTTGTGCAGCTTTATGTAACAGCAATTAATCCTAAAGAAGAAAGAGCACCAAAGGAATTAAAAGCTTTTAAAAAAGTAAATCTGCAAGCCGGCAAAACAGAGAATGTGGATTTTGTTCTGGATAAAAATGCTTTTGCGTATTATAATATCGGAACCAACACATGGACAGTTGATCCGGGTGAATATGAAATTTTAGTCGGAAGCTCCTCAAGGGATATCAAATTGAAAGGTAAGATTGTTATCAAATAATTATGCGAGTTTAGGTTACAAAAATTTAATGAACAGAAGTCTTTAAATTTTTTTCTTGCAGCTTATATCTATTTAACCCTTACTTTATTAAAAAGTAAGGGTTTTGTTTTAAAAGGTTAAACTATAAAATACTTCCCTTTGTTTAGGAATTTATTATTTGATAAGTCCAACCCGCATTTCGTATAATTTGATAAATGGATATTTGTTGAATTAAACAAAAAAAAACGAGAAGTTAAATAAGAAATAAAATCTTTTTAGTGAATAACAAATCCAAGGTATTATGGAAATAGTATTTCTTATTGTCGGAATTTTAATCGGTTCTGCAGCTGTTTATTTCATTCTTAAATCTAAATACGAAAATTTAAAGGGAATTTCACCTGAACAGGTTCAGGAATATCAAAATCAAATAAACCGGTTGGAGGTAGAGAAAAGCAAAACCGAAGAAAGAAGCAAAATACTTGAAGAAAGCCTGGACAAATCAAACCTGGAATTGGCGTCGGAAAGAAATAAAGTGATCGAACTGAATTCTTCTTTAGCGTCTTTCAAAGCTGATAACAATAATCTTCTTGAAAGGTTGAACGAACAAAAGAACGAACTTACCGATCTTCAAAATAAATTTACCAAAGAATTTGAAAACCTTGCGAATAAAATTCTCGAAGAGAAAAGCAGCAAATTCACGATGCAGAATAAAGAAAACCTCGATCAGATATTAAAACCATTTGGCGAAAAGATAAAAGATTTTGAAAAAAAGGTTGACGAAGTTTATGTGAACGACTCAAAGGAAAGAGCCGGGCTGGTGCAACAGATTAAAACGCTGCACGAATTGAACCAGCAGATGAGCAAGGAAGCTGTTAATCTTACCAACGCGCTTAAAGGGCAAACCAAAACGCAGGGAAACTGGGGGGAATTTATTCTTGAAAATATTCTTGAGAAGTCAGGGTTGCAAAAGGGAAGGGAATATTTAGTGCAGGAAAGTTTAACTACGGAAGATGGAAAAAGATTTCAACCGGACGTGCTGATAATACTGCCTGAAGATAAAACTATAGTTGTGGATTCCAAGGTGTCGCTTAATGCTTACGAGCGTTATTCTTCAGCCGAGGATGATAGTGAGAAAATCCAAGCTCTTAGGGATCATATCATTTCCATTAGGAATCATATAAAAGGACTGAGTGCAAAGAACTATCAGAATCTTTATCAAATCCAAAGTCTAGATTTTGTGTTGATGTTTCTGCCGATTGAACCTGCATTCAGCCTGGCGGTACAGGCAGAACCGGCATTGTTTAATGAAGCGTTTGAAAAAAATATTGTTATTGTAAGCCCCTCTACGTTGCTCGCAACGTTAAGAACTATCGCCAGCATATGGCGTCAGGAAAAGCAAAATAAAAATGCGCTGGAAATAGCCAGGCAGGGCGGCGCCCTTTACGATAAATTTGTTGGCTTTGTAGAAGACTTGATAGGCATAGGCAATAAAATTGACGCTACAAAAGACGGTTATGTAAACGCAATGAAAAAGCTTCATGAAGGAAGTGGCAACCTGGTAAACCGCGCAGAAAAAATAAAAAAACTCGGCGCTAAGGTAACAAAATCGTTACCGCAAAATTTATTGGATCGTACCGATAATGATGAAGATGATGAGCCGCAGCTGCTGGATTAGAATAAAAATCTAAATAGAAATAACCGGGGAGCACTAAACAAAAAGGTATGAAAAATAAAAAACTCATTTTTTTCTGCTCTTCTTGCCGCCGTTGTTGTGTACATCTGGATGCTTATTTCATGGGCTTTTTTACCATGGCATGTTAATTCGTTTAAGAATTTATCTAATGCCGATGCGTTTGTTTCTCAAATGAAAAACACAATTACCGAACCGGGAATTTATAGATATCCCGGAATGCCTGCGGAAGCAACAGCTGCGGCATTAAATGAGATGGCCGGTAAATATGCCGCCGGACCGGTTATCTCTTTTATGATTTACAATCCTACAGGGGTTCCTATGATGAATCCGCTTGAGTTTGTTTCCGGTTTCATTATAAATTATTTAAGCGCTTTTGTCGCCGCATTCTTACTGGTTAACTCGCAGTTTAAAAATAAAAAATACTTTGCACGTGTTTTCTTTGTTCTCCTGATCTCGGTGTTTGCCGCTTTGGTCGGACCATTAATTGAATGGAACTGGCTAATGTTTCCGGCAGCTTACAGCTTTGGGGTCGCGCTGGATTATTTAATTACCTGGTGTTTTGCTGATCTTGTACTGCATGAACGATAAGGTAGAAAAAAAATTAAATGAATTAATATCTTTATATAATTATTTTTTTTGAAAATATATAAATGAATGATGATTTAAATAAATATTTTGATGCCAATAAAATATTGTGGGACATGAGAACGGTAATTAATAAAGACTCAAAGTTCTATGATTTAACAGGATTTAAAAAAGGTAAGAGCTCGCTAAATT
>DAIERC010000496.1 GCA_027347125.1 Ignavibacteriales bacterium | reverse complement strand
CCGTTTGTTTTTACTATTAATCTATTATCGGTGCCAAGTTTTATATAACCCAATTTTACATTCTGAAAATAACTTCCTTTTATAGGCTGCAGGCCGTATGCTTTAAATTTACCGGCAATGTATGCTGCAGCCGAATCAAGTCCAGGGCTTGGCGTGTTCCTTCCTTTCAAAGAATCGGAAGCTAAAAATTCTATATTATGTTTTACTGATTCTTCCGTAATTAAATTTTCGCCCGTCGTTCCTGGGCTTAAAAGTCCGTTATTGCCGAACCCGAATATGAATAATATAATTACGAAGAAAAAATATTTTACAAAATCTTTCATTGGTGTGTCCCCGAATTTCTTAGAATAAAATTAGTCAGAATTGATAATATTTCCTAAAAATATTTGATGAATGGCGGCGTGGACATAGATAAATATTTACATAAAATGGGGGGAAAATTGCAAAGAAATATTATCTTTATATTGTGAATTCTAATTAACTTGAAAAAAAAATAATTGTTCAAGCGGTGTTTAAGCTTGCTATTTGCAGATGAAAAGAACAACCATTTTATTCTTTTTTCTATTATTAACCGTTAATTTGCTCGGACAGGACAGCACTTATTCGTTTGATTTATTCAAAGTGCAGCTGGATAAATCTAAATTGGAAGTACGCGATGAACAGCAAAATATTATTTACCGGAAGACATTTTTTAACCCAAATGCTGAAGTAGAGGATCTTGACGGTGACGGCGTTGACGAATATTTGATTACGGATTACGAAAATAAGGGCGGTAAAACTTATTATTCACTTTATGTCTTTAACACAATCGATTCTTTTTACGTAGCCGACTCGATAAATTCCGGATTGATGGAACCGTATCCTACATTCTCACAAGAACTAAAGGGGATAATTTTAGTTTCGGGTAATTCAAAATTCGATGTTTTTAATTCCGATTCCGATGATGTCTTTTTACCGTTGAATTGCTGGAAATATGAAAACGGACAACTCTTTGATGTTAACGATGAATTGTATGATTACTATATTTCGGAAAACGATACCTTAATTGACTATATAGATTCTTACCTTGAAAATAACAGTAGTGATTGCAATACTACGGATAAGTTAAAAGCAGTTTTAGCCTCAGTTTATGCTAATTACTTAAATGCGGGGGAAAAAATTCTAGCTAATCAATTCTTAAGAAAATATTATTTCTGCAAAGATGTAGAAGTATTTAAACAAAAAATTAATATGCTATTTTAAGAGGTTAAAATGAAAATGGACTGGAGTAAGGTTGTTGGGAAAACTTTAAATGTAACTATGCATGAAAATTTTGGACTGGCTATGGACAGCCGTTCTAACGCGCCGATATTTGAAATTGTTTTTAAATCGGGAAAATTAATTGAAGTTTATGACGACGGACTTTTACTTGAAACCGTTAGAGAAAAAGAGGAGATAAAAATTTATATCCCTTATTATTCAATAAAGTGCGTAGAAATTTTCAACTTTTAAATGAGGAGACTGATTTGAAAAAAATCATCATGTTTTCTTTTTTGTTATTATCTTTTACTTCGTTTCTTTTTCCTCAAAGTGTTGTAATTAAAAGCTTGAAATCTTTTGCCGATAACAATGAAACGGCATTTCCTCTTATTGTGCAAAACGGGGATGGCCCGAAAAGATTAACAATTGAGTTCGACGCCCAATCTGATTTTGAGCCTTACCTTAGTATCGTCTTCAGATTTTGCGATAAGAACTGGATACCCTATAATAATATTTTCCTTTTAAACGCCGGCAAAAATGTAGCATACAATCTTAGCTTTTCAGTTTTGCCTCAAACCGTAAAAGATGCTCACTACCATTTTATGGGAAGTTATCCGGACAACAGAGGATTTGTCAATTTCCCGTTTTCCGGCAAATGGATGTTTTTTATTACAGATTCTCACGACACAACTCAAGTATACGGATACGGTAAATTCTTTGTTGTAAATAATGATATTGCCGTTTACGATACTTTGAAGAGAGAACAACTTGAAGATAAGGTATATTTTCCTGCGGACCTTGCGAAAATATTTAATGTAACTACTAACTTTAATCTTCCTGATAAATTTTACCCTGCATCGGTAGACCGCGTTGAAATAGTTACAAACCGTGTTTTGGATTATCCCGCTATTGTTGATAGAAATGGGAACACTAATACACGCCAATATTATTGGAACGGCGATAGAAAATTCTCTTTTGTCGCCAGGGATATTTTACCCGGAAATGGTTACCGCCAGGTTGATCTTAGAAACACTAATGAGTTTAACGCAAAAGATGTTAATGCTCACTTGGACGGATTAGAATATTCAAGATTTTTTAAACAAACACACAGAGATTTGTACGGCGCTTCGATATTAACCAATTATAAAGATGATTATGCCGCCTATTTGAATGTTACATTCTCTATAAGACCGCCAAACGAAATGCCGGGCGGAGTTTACCTTGTAGGAGCTTTTAATAACTGGCAAATTACACCGGCTTACCAGATGAAAAATAATTACGGCGTTTATTCAATAACAGTTCCGCTTAAAAGAGGCATCTACGATTATCAATATGTAATTGCAAACCTGAGCGATGATAAAATTGTAACGCAGGATTGGGTTACCCTGGAGGGTAACAACTGGAACACTTCAAACATTTATCATGTGTTTGTTTATTACAAAGATCCGGATTATGGCGGATACGATCGAATAATAGGATATCAACAAATAAAGAGTAATTAATATGGTAAAGCTTAAAGTTGGAGTAATAGGAACCGGACATCTGGGTAAACTCCATACGAAAATGTTAAGACAAATTGACCATTGTGAACTGGTCGGTATTTATGATAGCAATGCGGATATGGCAAAAAATGCCGGTGAAGAATTCAGGATAAAAGTATTCGATGTTCTTGACGACTTATTAGACGAAGTTGACGCGGTTTCCATTGCGGCAACAACCAGCGCCCATCACGAATTGGCAAAAAAATGTTTGGAGAAAAACATTCATGTTTTTGTAGAGAAGCCTATTACTGTAACAATACCCGAAGCCGAAGAAATAGTGGCTCTTGCAAAAAAGAACAACTTGAATCTTCAAGTAGGACACATAGAACGCTTTAACCCCGCGCTTCTTTCCCTTGAGCAATACATTGTGAAACCGATGTTTATCCAAACCGACAGGCTTGCGCAATTTAACCCGAGAGGAACCGATGTTGCTGTTGTGCTTGATTTGATGATACACGATATTGATATAATTTTAAGCCTGGTTAAAAGCGAAGTTGTGGGTGTTGAGGCAAGCGGTGTGGCTGTTGTTTCGGATACGCTTGATATTGCGAACGCCAGACTTCAATTTGCCAACGGTGCGGTTGCCAACGTAACCGCAAGCAGAATATCGCAGAAAAAAATGAGAAAGATGAGAAT
>DAIERC010000484.1 GCA_027347125.1 Ignavibacteriales bacterium | reverse complement strand
GTCCGGGCAACAATCCGTTTATTATTTGGAATGAGCCTCATCCAATTTATCTGGCTGAATTATGCTACCGGGTAAATCATGATAAACAAACACTTGATAAATATAAAAACCTTGTGTTCAAAACAGCGGAGTATATTTCTTCGTTCGCGTATTTTGATCCGGTTAGAAAAAAATATGTGTTAGGCCCGCCCGTATGGCCTGCTCAGGAAATTTATGAACCTGCAAGCGCACAGAACCCTGCGTTTGAACTTGCGTATTGGAAATTTGGGCTTGAGATTGCTCAGAAGTGGCGTGAGAGATTGGGAATGAAACGGGTAGCTGCGTGGGATGATGTAATTGAAAAGATTTCTCCTTTACCTGTGAAGGATAATCTTTATATCGCGCTTGAGTCCGTACAAGATACTTTTACCAATCCGGTTAGTGAAAGAGATCATCCTTCGATGCTGATGGCAATTGGATTTTTACCGGGAGACATGGTAAACAAAGATATAATGCGAAATACACTGCACCGGGTTTTGAAAACTTGGGATTGGAAAGCAAAAATTTGGGGATGGGATTATCCGATGATTGCCATGACTGCCGTACGTTTAGGCGACCCTGAATTGGCGGTTGATATTTTATTGAAAGATGCACCTCATAATCACTACCTTAATAACGGTAATTGTCCGCAAACGGAAGACCTTCCGGTTTATCTGCCAGCCAACGGCGCATTGTTATCCGCGGTAGCTTTGATGGCGGCCGGCTCCGATGAAACATGTTTTGAAAAACTTCCCGGTTTTCCAAAGAACGGTAAATGGGAAGTAAAATTTGAAAACATTAATAAGTTGCCATAACATTGAATTTTTGAAAAGGGAAAAATGAAGATGATTTATAAAAAAATTATTTTGATATTTATTTATCTTGCTCCGGTTGTTCTAACCGCATTTATGCCTTATCAAGGTAAGTTTGAAAATACAGCACAAAAAACAAAAAATGAAAATCAGGATACTATCCGGATTTTTAACGGAAAAGATATTTCAAATTTACATCTGGTGCTGGCAGATAAAGATGTTAATATCGATAAAATGTATAAAATAAAAGACGGCACTCTTTATTTTGAAGGCGGTTATAAAGGTTATGTGCGGACTAATGAAAAATATACAGACTTCACTATTCATGCGGAATGGATGTGGCCGAAGAAAGGTGAAAAAGGAAACGGCGGCATTTTGGTTTATATTCAACAGCCGGATACTGTTTGGCCGAATTGCATTCAAATAAACTTTAAAGAAAATAATGCCGGCGATTTAATTGCAATGAACGGCGCGGTGTTCAAAGAAGCCGTTGGAAAGCCGAAAGACAATGTAGTAAAATTATCCGCTGCAAGTGAAAAGCCCGAAGGTGAATGGAATACTTGCGATATAAAATGCAAGGGAGATTCACTAACTGTTTTTATAAACCATATACTGCAAAATAAAGCCACTAAAATAAAAAATACAAGCGGTTCAATTGGTTGGCAACTTGAAGGGAAGCCTATTGCGATGAGAAATATTTATTTGATAAAAAAATAATTTTACATTTTCACAAAATGTTATTAACTGAAAATTATAGGAAGAAAGCAATGAATAACTTTAAAGGCTCAATTAAACTGAAAATTATTCTTTTGGTTTTAATGTCTTTTTTATTCTCTACAATTATAACTTTTGCGCAGGATACCACCGATGTGTTAAGCAAGGCTCCTGAAAAAATTCAATTGATAAGAGCGCCTTTTAAAATGCCTCAATTAAAAAGGCCTGTTTTCTCTAAAAGAGTTTTTAATATAAAAAATTACGGCGCAATAGAAGGTGGAACCGTAAAGAATACGGAGGCTATAAAAAAAACTATTGAAGCCGCTGAAAAAGCAGGCGGCGGAAAAGTTGTAATACCCGAAGGCAAATGGTTGACCGGGCCTATTCATTTGGATAATAATATTAATCTTTATGTTTCCAAGGGTGCTGAATTATTATTCAGCCAGGATTTTAAAGATTATTTACCTGTTGTATTTTCCAGACATGAAGGCATAGAGTGCTATAAATATTCTGCCTTTATATATGCGAACGGAAAGAAAAATATAGCAGTAACCGGTGAGGGTATTTTAAACGGGCAGGTGAAACCATGGTGGGGACATAAAGATGAGCAAAAAAACGGCGGGGTAATGCTTCGTGAAATGGCTAAAAATAACGTGCCGGTTAAAGAAAGAATTTTTGACGGCTCGCATAATGATTTACTGCGGCCAGCTTTTTTCCAGCCTATGAATTGTAAAAATGTTTTGGTTGAAGGCGTAACTTTTATGTATGGAGCTTTCTGGACTATTACGCCGACTCTTTGTGAGAATGTGATTGTTAGAAAAGTTAAAATTGTTACTTACGGCGATTACGGGCACACACCAAACGGCGATGGTGTTGATCCTTCTTCATGCAAAAATGTTCTAATAGAATATTGCGACATGAGTACCGGCGATGATTGTATTGCTATTAAATCCGGCCGCGACGAAGATGGGTTGAGAGTAAACAAGCCGACTGAAAATTTAGTAGCAAGATATAATTTCTTTCGCATGGGGCACGGCGGTATTGTAATTGGAAGCGAAACATCGGGTGGAATAAAAAATATTTACGGTTATAAATGTTATTGCAACGGTACCGACCGCGCATTAAGGATTAAAAGCGAGCGCGGTAGGGGCGCTGTTGTGCAAAACCTATGGTTCAAAGATATTAAAGCAAGCAAAATTGCCAGAGAAGCTATTAGAATTAATATGCTTTACACATTACCAAGATTGCCCGAAGAACCGGTTACTAAAAAAACTCCTCGATTTAGAAATTTCCATTTTGAAAACGTGAGCTGCGAATACGCCGGAACTTACGGCATCGAAATACTGGGACTTCCAGAAATGAATGTAGATAACGTTAGTTTCAAAAATATCAATATCAAATCGGCAAGAGGAATTCATATAAATGATTCCAAGAATATCAAATTCGATAATGTTTCCGTAACACCGGAAGCAGGGCCGTTAGTAGATATATTGGACAGCCGTAACATAACTTTTAATAAACTTGCTATTCCTGAAGGCGCCGACCCGGCATTTAAAATTGAAGGTAAAAAAACTCAAAATATAAAAATTGTTAACACCGATCTTTCCAAAGCCAAAGTAAAAGAAGAAATAGGTAAAGATGTAAATAAAAATGCTTTGCAGGTTTCC
>DAIERC010000474.1 GCA_027347125.1 Ignavibacteriales bacterium | reverse complement strand
GATTTATTAATTAGTATTTTAAAAGGAATATAACAGATAAATGAAAAGTGTTGCTTTCCAGGGGGAAAGAGGCGCATATAGTGAAACTGCATCAAAAGTAATTTTCGGAAATAAAATTTTCACTTCTCCTTCATTTTCTTTTGAAGATGTTTTTAAAAAAGTGAAAAACGGCTCGGTGGATTACGGCGTTGTGCCGATTGAGAACTCGTTATACGGAATTGTTTTTGAAACTTACGATCTGCTCCTCAAATATTCACTTACAATTGTCGGCGAATTACATTTGCAGATTAACCATCACCTTCTTGCAATTAAAAACTACAAGCTTAGCGAAATAAAAAAAGTTTATTCGCATCCGCAGGCCCTTGGGCAATGCTCAGAATTTTTAAAAACGCTTAAAAAAACGGAAATAATTCCAGCATACGATACGGCAGGTTCGGCTTTAATATTAAGAGAAAGTAAAAGCGATGCGACTGCGGCCATAGCAAGCAAAGATGCCGCAAAAATATATAATCTTAAAATTTTGAAGAGTGATATCCAAAATAACAAAGAAAACTTTACCAGGTTTTTAGCGATTAGTAAAAATAAAATTCAGAAGAATTTTGCTCAGCCAAAAACTTCTATCTGCTTTGAGTTAAAAAGCATACCCGGCGCTTTGTTCAAAGCTCTAAGCGTATTTGCGCTTCGCGATATAGACCTGCTTAAGATTGAGTCTAGACCAATCCCGCATAAACCATTCCAATATATGTTTTATACGGATTTATTCGGAAGCCTTGATGATGAAAAAGTAAAACTGGCTATAAATCATCTTGATGAAATATCACTGAGTATAAAAAAATTCGGAACCTACGAGGCAGGTAAAACATATAAAAGCTGATTGACTGCCTTTAGTTTGATTTAAACAATCGGCAAAATTAAATTTGAAGTACATATTGATAGGAGTATCACGTGTCGTTCTTTAACAAAATTATTGTAGCGATAGTCCAGTTGATGCCAAAAGCAATTGTCGGCATTTTTTCAAGAAGATATATTGCCGGCGAAACACTGGGTGAAGCCGTTCAGCTAGTTAAAACTCTGAACAATAAAGGTATCTTTGCAACTATAGATGTTCTAGGTGAATCTGTAAAAACTAAAGAAGAAGCACTGGAAGCAAAGCGAAAAGCTTTGGAAGTGTTAAACATAATAGACAAATCAAAATTAAAAGCTAATTTGTCTATTAAGCCAACTCAGATGGGTTTGAGTATTGATGAAGATTTTACTTTTCAACAAGTCTCGGAACTAGTTGAAAAGGCAAAAGAGATTAATAATTTTGTTCGCATTGATATGGAAGATTCTCCATATACGGACAGAACCTTTAACCTCTATAAAAAGCTTAGAGAAAATTATGACAATCTTGGCGTTGTTATCCAGGCTTATATGAAACGAACTTTTGATGACGCAGTTCTGTTAAATAAATTGGGCGCCAATTACCGGCTTTGCAAGGGCATATACGTTGAGCCGCCGAGCATTGCCTATAAAGATAAACAAGCTGTACGCGATAATTATTTAAAAGTTTTGGAAATTATTCTTAAAGCCGGCAATTATGTTGGTATTGCAACTCACGATGAGTATCTTATAAATGCGGCGAAAAAAATGATAGCTGATTTGAACATATCCAAAGACAGGTTCGAATTCCAAATGCTGCTGGGCGTAAGAGAAGACCTGCGTGATAAAATTAATGCCGATGGATATAAGATTAGAATTTATGTACCGTTCGGAAAGGATTGGTATCCGTATTCTATAAGAAGACTAAAAGAAAACCCGCAAATTGCAGGTTATATTTTTAAAAGTATTTTTTTAATGAAGTAAATGAATATTTTAGGAATTGAAAGCTCATGCGACGAGACTTCCGTAGCGGTAATATCTAACGATAAACTGACCGCTAATTTGATATCATCGCAGGACTTTCATACAAAGTACGGCGGTGTGGTTCCTGAACTTTCAAGCAGGGCACATTTACAAATTGTTATACCTCTCTTAAAAGACGCGCTGGAAAAATCAAAACTTAAATTACGTGATATCGATGTTATTGCGGCAACTGCCGGCCCCGGTTTAATAGGTGCGTTGCTGGTTGGACTTACGTTCGCTAAAGGAGTTGCTTATTCGCTGCAGAAGCCTTTCGTAGCCGTTAACCATATTGAAGGCCATATTTTTTCAGGCTTCCTTATGGATGAAAAACCCGAATTCCCTTATCTCGCGCTGGTTGTTTCCGGCGGGCATACTTTGCTGCTTCTTGTAGAAAGTTTTACTAAAATTGTAAAACTCGGAACCACGGTTGACGATGCCGCGGGCGAAGCTTTTGATAAAGTAGCTAAAATGCTTGGCCTCGGGTATCCTGGTGGTCCTAAAATTCAAAAGTATGCTTCACTTGGTAACCCGGAAAAAATTATTTTTCCCGTTGCTGATCTTAAAGACAAATATAATTTTTCTTTCAGCGGATTAAAGACGGCTGTGCTCAGGCATATTCAAAAAAATTATGTGGCTAATAATCCTATACCTGAAGAAGAGCTTTACAACATAGCCGCATCGTTTCAACACGCAGTTATTAAAGCTTTAGAACGAAATGCCGAAAGAGCGATAAAAAATTACGATGTAAAATCTCTTTCTCTTGTAGGCGGCGTGGCCGCAAATAAAGCGTTACGTGATGCATTAACTAAACTAGCGGAAAAATACGACAAAAAAATAATTATTCCTTCGCTTGAATATTGCGGCGATAATGCAGCTATGATTGCATTTAGAGGCTCTAAGTTATATGAGGCGGGAATAACTTCTGGCTTTGATTATAGCCCTTTTCCCGGATTATCTGCCGATCATTTTGCTTAAAATATATCGTCTTACGAATTTACCAATTTTACGAAATACTGATGGATAACATTTATAAA
>DAIERC010000466.1 GCA_027347125.1 Ignavibacteriales bacterium | reverse complement strand
AATTGATAACCTTCGTTCTCCATTTTATTGTAGGGCAAACCGTTTTCGCGCATCATTTCGGTACGGCCCACTTCAAAATATTCCAGGTACTTGCCGTTGTAAACAAACTGCATCTGGTCGGTATCTGCATAACGTACTCGAATAATTGTTTTGTGGCTAAGCATAAATAAAATTTATTGTAAGAAATTACTAAAACAAATTTATAAAAAAGGAAGGTTAATGTGGCAAACTTTATAAAAAGAATTTTATATTAGAAAAATTCATATCACTGCTAAAGAATAAAATTATTAAAAAGGTTACTCAATAAAAGAGCCCATCCTACCAAATTTTTCGCGGCGCATATCAACAAGCTTGTCTGGTTTTATTTTCAGCAGTTGTTCCAGTTCTTCTTTTATAACTGCCTTTAAGGTTTTTGCCGCTTCCTGGTAATCTTTGTGTGCGCCGCCCAGCGGTTCGGGGACTATTCTGTCTATAAGTTTCTGTTCAAGTAAATCCGGCGCGGTTAGTTTCAAAGCTTCGGCCGCTTGTTCTTTATAGTCCCAGCTTCGCCATAGAATACTGGAGCATGATTCCGGGCTGATTACCGAGTACCAGCAATTTTCCAGCATAAGTATCCTGTCGCCGACCCCGATTCCCAAAGCTCCGCCGCTGGCTCCTTCGCCGATTATTATAACCAGGATAGGAACTTTTAATTTACTCATCTCGAATAAATTTCTGGCGATGGCTTCAGCCTGTCCTCTTTCTTCTGCTTCCAGGCCTGGAAAGGCCCCCGGGGTATCGATCATTGTAATTACCGGCTTGTTAAATTTTTCGGCAAGTTTCATCAAGCGTAAAGCTTTTCTGTAACCTTCCGGATTAGGCATACCGAAATTACGGTACACGTTGGTTTTTGTATCTCGTCCTTTTTGATGCCCGATAATCATAACTTTTTGGTCATCAATAGAAGCAAAACCGCCTACAATTGCTTTATCGTCGCCGAAATGCCTGTCGCCGTGAAGCTCGATGAAATTTTCCGTCATCAGGTAAATGTAATCAAGAGTGTAAGGTCTATCGGGATGCCGCGCAAGCTGCACGCGCTGCCAGCGGGTAAGATCTTTATAAATTCCTTCTTTCAATTGTTTGACCTTTTCTTCAATCTTAACAATCTCTCCTTCAATATCCATCTTATCCGAAAGCCTTCTCATTTCCTGCAATTTAGCTTCGAGTTCAACAATAGGTTTTTCAAAATCCAAAACTGTTTTAGCCATAACTACTATCGACTTCCCCACATTTTATTTAATGTTTTTCCAAGAATTTCCAGGTCTAACCAGATATTTTGATTTTTAGCGTAATACAAATCCAATTTTTCTTTATCGGTAATTTCCGTTTCTTCAATATACCAAAATCCGGTTAAACCCTGCTTGCCCAGAAACAATTGATTGTTTTTATTTTCCGTTTGAGGGCCTACGAAACTGGTTCTTCCGCTTATAACGTTAGGCACTTTTAAAATAAATTTTCTGAACTCGGTTTGATTACCGGTTAGCTTAACAGCCAAATATATGAAAGGATATATAAAAAACAAAACTATTGCGCTAAGGCAATAATCAAATAATACTTTTATAAATTTCATCAACGGGCTGGAAATGTTATAACGTATCTCAATTAAAGGGTAATCGTCCAGCATCGAAACCGAAGTTTTGCCTACAAGAAAATCCAGGTTATTTCCTATTAATTTAAAGTCTACGTTTTCCGTTTGGCAAGCCGATACAATGGCCATCATCTGGTTGTATGAAAGCTCGTCGGCCGAAAAAATTACTTCGTCAATACTTTTTTCCTTAATAACCTTTCTTATGTTTTCTATGCTACCGACCACTTCAAACCCGTCTAAAAATTTTCCAATCTCCTTGCTTGTTAAACCGATTAGGCCTGTTACTAAATGGAAATCTGTGCTTTTGCTTTTCAGTTTATTTGCAATTGTAATTGCGTAAGTGTTTGTTCCGACGATTAAAGATCTCTTGTGCGTAAAGTCTTCGTTTTTACGGCCGATCTTAAAAAACAGTTTAACAATAATTCGCCAAAACGATAGGCTGAAGAATAAAATAAAATATGTTATTAAAACCGCGGCACGGCTGTATGCGTATTGTTTGAAGAAAAATGTGAACGAGGAAATTATAAAAAAGCTTACCATTATTGCACCGAAATTACGGAGCACCGATAGTGAGTCTTTCCTGTAAATTCTCATTATGCCGGCAACAAGCATATGAATTAACGCAGGCACTGTAAAGATAACAGCGTAGCTGAATTTGGGAAATCCTTTCCAATGCCCGAATGAGCCGTAAAGTTTATCCGCTGCGGCAAGGGACAAATTGAAAATAATAAAATCGAGAATAAGCGAAAGTAAAATTAAACGTCTGCGCCCCAGGAAAGCAAAAAACTTTCTGAATACTATGGCGGAACGTAAAATTATTTCCACTAGGAACGAACTTGAAAAATGCTTCTTAACGAAGAGATGCATGGCGTCGTAAAATACTTTTGTTTCATCAAAGCTGCTTCTCTTAGTGCTTTCGCCTTTGTAATGGATAATTTGCGTTGTATGTACGTAAAAAACTTTAAGGCCGCTCTTCTGCACGCGGTAACAGAAATCGAGGTCTTCACCGTACATAAAAAATTGCTCGTCAAGCCCGCCAACCTTTTGATAAGCTTCCTTTGTCATCATCATGAACGAACCTGAGATAGCGTCCACTTCGTAAGTTTGGTTTTCATCAAGGTAAGTAAGGTTGTAGCGGGCAAATATTCTGCTGTTGGGAAAAAGCGAGCCCAAGCCTGTCACTTTACAAAACGACGTCCACGGACCCGGGAAACTTCTTCTGCACGCAAGTTGAAGTGTGCCGTCGGGATTTAATATTTTGCATCCGGCCATACCGGCGCTCGGCGTGCCCTCAAAAAATTCAATCATTTTCTGGAATGTATCTTCTCTAACCAGCGTATCGGGGTTAAGAAGAAGAAGGTATTTGCCGCCGGCTAACGCAAGGCCCTGATTGTTTGCTTTGCTGAAGCCGAGATTTTTTTTATTTGCAATTAATTTTACTTGAGGAAATTTTTCTTTAATAAACTCAGCGCTTCCGTCGTCCGAAGCGTTATCAATTATAATTATCTCATACTCAATTTCTTTAGCGGCCTTTATAATCGAATGGATAAGGTTCTGCAAAAACTCTTTTACATTATAGTTAACTATGACTATAGATAAATCCAAATTTTTACCTTATTACAAACGACCAATTAAACTTCTTAAACGCAGTATCCAAACCATCAGTATGGCTTCCCTAACAATTTTTTTAGACATTTTGGAGGAGCCTAAAGAACGATCAATAAAAATAATCGGTATCTCGCCTATGCTAAATCCCTTTTTGTACGCTTTAAAAGTCATCTCAATCTGAAAGGCATAACCGTTTGATTTTATTTTATCCAGGTTAATTGATTCGAGCACCGCGCGCTTAAAACATTTGAAACCGCCAGTAGCGTCTTTGATTGGCATACCGGTAATAATACGCGTATAAATGTTTGCAAAGTAACTTAGCAGCAGTCTCCTAATTGGCCAGTTAACAACGTTTACGCCGTTAATATACCGGCTGCCCAGAACTAGATCGTACTTTGCTATGGCTTTTAAGAAATTATTTATTTCTTTCGGATCATGCGAAAAGTCGGCGTCCATTTCGAATATATAATCATAATCATGTTGAAGCGCATATTTGAATCCTGCTATGTATGCGGTGCCCAAACCCATTTTCTTTTCCCGGCGCAGCAGTTTAATACGGTTATCTTTTTTTGTGTACCCTTCTACAAAATCGCCGGTACCGTCGGGTGAATTATCATCGACGATTAATACGTCAAGGTTGTTAGGATATTTTTCCAGAAGATCCGGAATCATTTTGTGAATATTTTCCAGTTCATCATAAGTGGGAATTATTACAAGAGACTTTTCGCCCATATTCTGTTTTTATTTTGTTAATTTATAATTCTTTATTAATTCTATCTAAAGGTTTAATTATCATTCGTAATGCCCCTTGCCCAACAGAACAACAAACACGGTGCGCAACAAAATTTTAAAATCCATTCTCAACGACATATTTTCTATATAAAATAAATCGTACCTAAGTTTTACTTTTACGTCTTCAATAGTTTCATCGTATTTATGTTTAACCTGCGCCCAGCCGGTAATACCGGGGCGCACTTTCAATCTTCTTTTATAATATGGAATTTCTTCAGAAAGCTTTTCCACAAAATAAGGTCTTTCCGGGCGGGGACCTACAATGCTCATCTCACCTTTCAGCACATTTATCATTTGCGGTATTTCGTCAATTCTTACCCGCCTAATAAATTTACCCACTTTGGTAATTCTCGGATCATCTTTCTGCGACCAAACCGGACCGGTATGTTTTTCCGCATCTTTTCTCATCGAACGGAATTTTAATATCTTGAATATTGATCCGTTTATTCCGCATCTTTCCTGCCTGAAAAAAACTTCGCCGGCCGAATCTATTTTTATTGCGATTGCTGTTATAATTAAAATCGGTGAAGTTATTACAAGAATCAGCAGTGAAACAATGATATCGAAAATGCGTTTTAATTTTTTTTCCCATTCAGGCATTAATTGCGGCATAATATCTATTAAAGGTATGCCGTATATCTGGGAGGTTCTTGCCTGGCCGCTTAATATTTCATAAAGATCGGGAACTATTTTCATACCTACATTTTCCGATTCGCATTTTGCTATTATATCTATAAGTGAATCCCGGTCTTCTTTTTCAAGAGCGATGATAACTTCTTTAATGTTATGTTCCTTAATTTTTTCAGGAATTTCCTTGAGTGAACCGGTGGTTTTGACCCCTTTGTATTCGCGAGGTGTTTCCGGGTTTCTAAGCGGTATATAGCCAACTATATCAAGTCCGAGCGCCGGGTGATTCAGAAGCTGGTCATGAACCTCATTCGATTTGGAATTGAAGCCGATAATAAGTGCGTTCTTTCTTCCGACACCTTTAATTAAGAGTTGTCTTTGCAGGCTGCGAATCAGCAGTCTTCCGGAACTTACAAAAAACAAAAACACTCCCCAGTAAATGAAAATTAATATCCTGGAAGCGGAACCTACGCCGTGCACATAATCGTCAATAAAAATCAAAAAGAAAAGCACAAAGATGCCGACAAAGGAAGCCTTAAATAAAGTTGACAGTTCATCGAATCTTGAAGCTGCAAACCAGGTGCGGTACATGCCTACAAACGTAAAGATTATCAACCAATAAAAATATATAACCAGCATCGGGATTAAAAATTCCGGCCGCAGTAAAAGTTTAAACCACCCGGTTTGAACCCTTAACTGGTAATAGATTATCCACGCAAGATCGATGGTGACGAAATCTATTAGAAGTATTAATATTTTTTCAAATTTCTTGCTCAATCTTTTTATCTTTTATTATTTCTATTTCAGCAAGAAGGTATTGCTCAAAGTCTTTTACAATTTTTTCCCAGCTGTAATTTTGACTAATTGTTTTTTGCCCTTCAAGCATAATATCTTTTCTTATATCCGGATTATTTATTACGCTAACAACTTTTTCGGCAAATTGTTCTGGATTATCGGCAACCAAAATAAATT
>DAIERC010000465.1 GCA_027347125.1 Ignavibacteriales bacterium | reverse complement strand
GATTTCAAAAAAGGAGATATTTATGATTACGAAAAATTTGAACAAAATTTGAGAGGGAATAAAACGCAAACAGATGTTTCCGCGTTGTATCTAGATAATGGATATCTTACATTTAACCTTAAACCAACCGAGACTAAAGTTGGTACCGATTCTATGGATGTGACAATTAGACTTACTGAAAATAACCAGTTTAGAGTCGGTCAGGTTAATATTGCCGGCAACGATAAAACAAAAGATAAAGTTATCCGCCGCGAACTTTATACAATACCAGGTGACTTTTTTAATCGCGGGTTGCTTTTAAGAAGCGTTCAGCAATTGGCAAACCTTAAATATTTTAACACCGAAAAATTGTACGGTCAGGAAGGTATTGGCACCAACCTGGCTAACGACAGCACTGTTAATGTAACATTTAATGTTGAAGAAAAATCTAGCGATTATTTAAATGCTTCCGTCGGGTACAGCGGTAGTTTCGGGTTCAGCGGTGCCATAGGAGTTACATTAACAAACTTTGCATTAGATCATCCGTTTTCACTTGGCGGCGGACAAATTTTAAGCTTCAACTGGCAGTTCGGTGTAAGCAATATTTATAGAACATTTACACTGGGATTTACCGAGCCCTGGTTGTTTGATACTCCTACTCTTGTCGGCTTCGAAGTTTTCGATACGCGTCAGCAATATTATTACGATATGAGTCAGTCAGGTGCAACTTTCCGCGTTGGTAGAAAATTAAAATGGCCTGACGATTATTTCTATATTCAGGGTATGGTTAGATTTCAATATAACGATGTACTTGATGGTCAGGGCTTCTATCCGATTGGCACAACAAGACAATTTACTCTGGGTACAACAATAAGCAGAAAGGATATTGATAATCCAATCTTCCCGTCGACCGGTTCCAATTTGCAGTTTGATGCCGAACTTTCCGGCGGGCCTTTCTTACCGGGCGACCTTGATTATTATAAGCTCAACTTACAAACAGAATGGTATAAAAGATTATTCAACAGCAACAAGGTAACGTTCTATACCGATTTTGAAATGGGATACATTCACGAATTAAATGCATACACAAAATTAAATATAAACCCGTTTGAGCGCTACATGATGGGCGGTAACGGGTTAGTGATTTCTACGGTATCTTTAAGAGGTTATAATGATAGGTCTATCGGACCTACTATTGGCGGCGATGTTTATTTAAAATACACAACAGAAGTAAGAGTTGCTGTTACTTTGGAACCAATGCCTTTGTATGTTCTGGCTTTTGCAGAGGCCGGAAACGTATTTGCAGATATCCAACATACAGACCCGTTTGATCTAAAGCGATCTGCCGGTGTGGGTGCCAGAATATTAATCAACCCGATCGGCCTCATAGGTTTTGATATGGGCTACGGGTTTGATAGAAAATCAGTCGATGGAAACAACCCCGGCTGGTTATTCCATTTTCAGTTTGGAAAAGGATTTTAAAAAACATTTAAATAATTATTTGAGGGCAGTAAGAGTGAAAAAATATTTATTAATTATAGTTGTTCTTTTTCTCGGCAGTGTTTTAGTACCTGCGCAAACGCAAAAGATAGGGTATGTTGATTCTCAAGTAATTCTTGCGCAGCTGCCGGCTGCAATAAAAGCACAAGGAGACCTAGACGCTTTATCCAGCCAATGGTCAGCTCATATTGACACTATGACTGCCGACTACCAAAAAGCTTTAGCCGATTATCAGAAAAAAGCAACCACAATGAACGACAAAGAAAAATTAGCGGTTCAACAAAAATTAGTTAACCAGGAACAAAGTATTATCGACTTCAGAAAAGAAAAATTTGCTCAAGGCACCGGCGAAATTTATAAAAAGCAGGATGAAATTTTCGGGCCTGTTAAAACAAAAATTTATGCCGCTATAAAAGAAGTTGCTAAAAAGGAAGATATGAAATTCGTATTCGATAAGGCTGGCGACGTGGTTCTTCTTTTCGCGGATCCGGAATACGATCTTACTTATAAAGTTCTTGATATGCTGAAAACAATAAAATAATTTGAATAAATAATTCTGTCCTATAAATTTAGGACAGAATTTTTATTTTTAAATGTGCGGCAATTTTTTATAATTTTTTTAAGAGGGATATACATTAGCATTTCTACGATTTAATAAATTTATTAGATCTTTGTAAATTCTTACCGGAGTAAGCATGAAAAAAATAATCTTATCCCTTGTAATTTCATTATTCGTCCTTACCGGATTCTCTTATAGCCAGTTGAAGATTGGCTATATAGATTCCAAAACCATTATGAGCAAACTTCCAGATGCTATAGACGCTAATCAAAAATTGGACGGCTTCATAAAAGATTGGCAAGCCGAGTTGAAAAAAATGGAAGACACAAAGAAAGCTAAAGAAAGTGATTACGAGAAAAGAAAATTAATAATGACCGAGCAGACAAGAAAAGATCTTGAAGCGGAAATAAAAAAACTCGGTGATGATATAGATGCTTACCGCGATAAAAAGTTTGGGGCTCACGGCGAACTATTTCAAAAACAGGACGAATTGATGAAGCCCGTTCAAAACAAAATATTTAATGCAATACAAGATGTGGCTAAAGAGCAAGACCTTGATTTTGTATTTGACCGGGGCGCCGATGTATTGCTGCTTTATGCAAAAGAAAAATACGATATAACCCCTTTGGTGTTAGACAAACTGAAACTGCAATAATTAGTAACCGATGTCGATGAAAATAAAATTAAATGAAGTAGCCGAATTTTTAGATGGTAAATTATCAGGTAACCCGAACCTGGAAATTGAAGGCCTGGCGAAAATTGAAGAAGCGCAAACCGGTGATTTAACTTTCCTTTATTTACCTGCTTATGAAAAATATTTCCCTAATACAAAAGCGTCGGCAATTCTTGTAAAACCCGGGTTCGCCAGAACAAGAAGCGACATCTCTTATATTGAAGTTAATGACCCAAACAAAGCATTTTCCAAAGTATTAATAAAATATTATTCGCCAGACTTCCCGCTTAGCGATATAGACGCTACGGCTTTTGTTCATCCTGATGCCGGTATAGGAAAGAACGTATCGATCGGAAAAAATGTAGTAATATCGGCCGGGTGTAAAATAGGCGATAACGTAAAAATTTTTCACAACACTGTTCTTCTTGAAGATGTTGAAATAGGTGATAATTCATTAATCTTTCAGAATGTAAGCATTCGTGAAAAATGTAAAATCGGGAGACGGGTTGTAATTCATCATGGTACGGTTATCGGTTCCGACGGTTTCGGATTTTTTACAGATGAAAAAGGTGTGTATCAGAAAATTCCTCAAATAGGTATTGTTGTTGTTGAAGACGATGTAGAATTAGGCGCCAATGTTACTGTTGACCGTGCCGCCTTTGGAGCTACTGTAATTAAACGCGGAGTTAAAATAGATAACCTGGTTCAAATAGCTCACAACGTTGTTATAGGTGAAGATACGGTAATCTCTGCTCAATCCGGAATTTCCGGAAGTACAAAAGTTGGAAACCACTGTATACTTGCAGGGCAGGTAGGCATTGTTGGCCACGTAGAAATTGGTGACGGGGTAATTGTATTAGCTCAATCCGGCATTTCGAAAGATATTTCCAAAGCCGGTCAATATTTCGGCTCGCCTGCAAAAGAAGTAAAAACCGCACTAAAGCTTCAAGCCCACTTTAGAAATTTGCCCGAGTATGTTGAGAAAATAAAAAGTCTTGAAAACCAGATTAAAAAATTGCAAGACGAAATAAAAGGAATGAAAAAAGAATAGTATTGATTTAAGTTTTTAGAGTTAGCTCACTTTAACGGCAGATTCAATTGTATTTCAAACCTCAACTTGCTATTTTGATAAACTATTTCTTTAATAATTATTAATGTGATAAAATAAATTCGGATTGTTTAAATGTTAGAACTACAAAGAACTATAGAACGGCCAGTATCAATTTCCGGTATCGGATTGCATACCGGTACTTCATGCAATATGACTTTCAAACCGGCTTCGGAAAATTATGGAATTAGGTTTGTAAGAGTTGACCTGGGAGGAAGACCGGAAATAGCAGCCATTGCAGATAATGTTGTAGATGTTTCAAGAGGAACAACTATAGGAATAGGCGAAGCAAAAGTTCACACAGTTGAACATGTTTTAGCCGCCGTAGTCGGACTTCAAATTGACAATATTATAATAGAGCTTGAAGGGATCGAGCCACCCGTAGGCGACGGCAGTTCTATGCCGTATGTTGAACAATTGTTAGCGGCAGGTTTTGTTCAGCAGGAAGCCCCGAAAGATTATCTTATAATTGACGAGACAGTTACTCACCACGATGAAGAACATCAAATAGATATTGTTGCATTGCCTCTTGACGGATACAGGGCAACAGTTATGGTAGATTACCAGAACCCTGCGCTGGGCAGCCAGCATACGGGCTTGTTCGATCTTGAAAAAGAATTTGTAACCGAATTTGCGCCGGCAAGAACTTTTTGTTTTCTAAGTGAAGTTGAACATCTTGCAAATGTCGGATTAATAAAAGGCGGCGATATTGATAACGCGGTGGTTATAGTTGACAGAAATTCAGATGCCAAAGAGCTTGAGCAGCTTAGGAACAAATTGGGCATCAAAGAAAAAGTTGTTATTGGAAAAAACGGTATACTAAACAATAAAGAGCTCCGATTTAAGAATGAGCCTGTAAGGCATAAGTTGCTGGATTTGTTGGGCGATCTGGCGTTGATAGGTGCGCCTATAAAAGCGCAGATACTGGCCGCGCGCCCAGGGCACCGCGCCAATGTTGAGTTTGCAAAACAAATAAGAAAATTATACCAGCAGAAAAAACTTGTTAAGAAATTTCAGTTTGTAAAAAAGGAAGGCGTTGTATTCGATATTAATGCCATTCAAAGAATTTTACCGCACAGGTATCCGTTTTTACTCGTTGACAAAATCATTCACCTTGAATTGGATAAAAAAGTCATCGGCGTTAAATCAGTATCTGTAAACGAGCCTTTTTTTCAGGGACACTTTCCCGGGCAGCCTATTATGCCGGGTGTTCTTATTATAGAGGCGATGGCACAAACGGGCGGTATCCTTTTATTAAATGCATTCCCCAACCCGGAACAAAAATTGGTTTTATTTATGCAGATCAACAACGCGAAGTTTAGAAAACCCGTTGTCCCGGGCGATCAAATGTACATGGAAATTGAAATGACGAACAAGAAAAGCAAAGTTGTTATGATGACCGGTAAAACATATGTAAACGATGTTCTTGTTGCCGAAGCCGAATTTATGGCTGCCATTGCAGACCGCGAATCTGAAATTAAAAAATAAAAATTATGAATAAAATTCACCCTACAGCCATTGTAAGCAGTAAAGCGGAAATCGGTGATAATGTTACCGTCCTTCCGTATTCAATAATTGAAGATGATGTTGTGGTCGGTAACGACTGCTTAATAGGCCCGCACGCTGTATTATACAATGGCGCGAGGCTTGGTAACAGAGTTAAGATTCATCAATCGGTATCTGTTGCTCATGTTCCGCAGGATTTAAAGTTTTCAAATGAGGAATCGCTGTTTATAGTTGATGACGACACTGTTATTCACGAGTTTGTAACACTTCACCGCGGAACCAAAGACACCGGATTTTCCAGAGTAGGAAAAAATTGTTTACTGATGGCTTACTCGCATGTAGCGCACGATGTTATAGTAGGCGACAATTGCATACTTGCTAACGGAGTTCAAATAGCCGGGCATGTTACAATTGAAGATTATGTAATCATCGGCGGAATGACGCCTGTGCATCAGTTTTGTATTGTCGGGCAGCATGCAATGATCGGCGGCGGTTTTCGGGTTGTACAGGATATTCCCCCTTATATTCTTGCTGCAAGCGAGCCGCTTAAATTCAGCGGTTTAAATGTAATCGGATTAAGACGCAGAGGTTTTTCAAATGAAGAAATTGCCGCATTAAAAAAAGCTTACGGTTATATTTACGGAAACACTTTGAATGTATCGCAGGCAAAAGAAAAAATTTTAGAAGAGCTTGGCGAAAACAAATATGTTCAAAACGTAATTGAATTTCTTAACCGCAGTAAAAGAGGAATTATCGGCAAATGAAATGGCGCTTTATAAATACCGGCGAGAACACCGGTAAATTTAATATGGCGTTCGATCTTTTGCTTACAAAAGTTTGCAGGCCAGATGAGGCTTTTTTAAGATTGTATAAGTGGAAGCCTTACTGCATTTCGTTGGGTGCAAACCAGTTACCTCAGTCAATAAATTCTTCCAAAGCAATTTCAAATAACATTGATATAGTAACCAGGCCCACCGGCGGAAGGGCGATTTTGCATTCCGAGGAAATTACTTATTCGGTTGTTCTTCCCTTAAATATAGATACTTCGGTAAGAAATATTTATCATGAAGTAAACGTGGCTCTTAAACTTGGGCTAGGAAAATATGAACCCGAATTGGAGTCTATTGAACTGGAAGGTGCTCAACCTAATTTTCAATCTTTTTATAAAGAAGAAAAAAGCGCAGTATGTTTTGCTGTGCCTGCAAAAAGCGAGTTGAAATATGCGGGGAAAAAATTGGTAGGCAGCGCACAAAGAAAACTTGGCAACATAGTTCTTCAGCACGGTTCCGTTTTATGCGGAAGCTATCATAAAAATATTATCGATTATCTCAACCTGCCCGAGTCAAAATATAATTCCGTTAAATCGGATATTGAAAATACGACAATCGAACTGGATTCGATTATAAAGAAAGATGTAAATTATAGCCGCCTTGCCGATTCTCTGCTTTCCGGTTTTGAAGATTATTTTAATATAAAGTTTGAGAATGCGGATACTGCCTATTTAATGAGTATGACTGAAGGTAGCGATATTTTTGTTTAAATTAAAGAAATTTTTATAGAATAAAAATGAGCACAGAAAAAGAAATAAAACGTGTAACAACCAAAACCCTTTCTTTACTAAAAAAGAAAGGCGTAAAAATCTCGGCGCTAACCGCCTATGATTTTATTACCGCGAAATTACTGGACGAAGCGGGGATAGACGTAATTCTAGTCGGCGATTCACTTGGAAATGTT
>DAIERC010000463.1 GCA_027347125.1 Ignavibacteriales bacterium | reverse complement strand
TGGGGAATAAGTTCGCAGGCCATCGCTTCAAGCAAAAGTGAGTTGCTGGCTTCAAAGGTAAAAGATGCGATTGCCAGGTATTACGAAAATAATTTTAATATAACTGCTTCGCCAAATGGAGTTGTTCAAATAAAGGGACAGGTAAATTCGTTATATGATAAATTACATATCTTTGATATTGCGGCAAGAGTTAGGGGTGTAAAAAAAATTGAAGATTTTGTCGCGGTCAATGCTAAAATAGTACCTGATAATATCATAAAAAGCAATTTGTTGGAAGAATTAAGTCTCGTTCATTCAATTCTAGAGCCGAATAGAATTAAGGTTGCCGTTGATAACGGCGTAATAGAATTAAGAGGCACCGTAAGTTACTACCGCGAAAAGCTGATGGCTGAAACTGTTGCATCCTGGCAAAAAGGTGCTCTTGGCATTGTAAACAACATAAGTGTTCTGCCTCCTAAATTAGCGGTTAGTGATAAAAACATCAGAATAATACTGCACGACATATTAAAAGATAGCTTCCCCATAGAAACCAAAGTTAACTTTACGGTTCACGATGGCATTGTAAATGTTACAGGGTACGCACACACTTTGTGGGCAAAGAAACATATTGAAACAGAATTTAGAAAAGTAAGAGGCGTTAAGGATGTAATCAATAAAATTAATATTGCCGAAGAATATTCAAACATATCTTGATGAGCGATGCGTTATAGCTTTGTAAAATGCCTGCAAAAATTATTGCAGGCATTTTTAATTTCAACTATAAACTTCTTGCTGCATTACTAAAATTGAATCTTTATCAAATTTTATATTATTTTTAAAATAATTATAGCATATAACACGGGAAATAAAATTGTTAAAAAAATTTAATCAGGATATAAGCGAAGGAATTGTATTTACAGATCAGTATCAATTAATGATGGCTCAATTATACTTTAAATTAGGTTTGCATAAAAATGAAGCGCAGTTCGATCATTATTTTAGGGAATATCCTGATTATGGCCTTCACAAGGCAGGCTATTGTATAAATGCAGGCCTCGAATGGTTTACGGATTGGACGCTTAATTCCCGTTTCAGGCATGAAGAAATTGAACTTATTAAAACGCAGCGTTCGGGCAACAATGTGCCGCTTTTTCAAAAAGATTTTCTTGCATGGCTTTTACGTGAAGGAAATTTTGACGGCATAAATATAAAAGCAATACCGGAAGGAAGAGTTGTTCATCCGAATGAACCGCTTACAATTGTACGGGGCCCTCTGGCAATGGCGCAAGTACTTGAGACTGCGTTACTCAACCAGCTTAATTTTCAAACGCTGATTGCAACAAAAGCCTCACGTATAAAAGAACTGGGAAAAAACCAGCTGCTGCTTGAGTTCGGTGCGAGGCGTGCGCAAGACAGAGGTGCAATGGCGGGAGTAAGAGGCGCACTAATCGGCGGCGCAGATTTTACTTCGAATGTCGGAATATCGCATATTCTCGGTTACCAACCCAAAGGAACACACGCGCATAGTATGGTACAACTTTTCCTATCTCTCGGCATGAGTGAATTGGAAGCCTTTCAAGCTTTTGCTGATTTGTACCCGGATGACTGCATACTCCTTGTCGATACTATTAATACACTTGAAAGCGGCATACCGAACGCGATTAGAATTTTTGAAATTTTAAAAAAGAAAGGCCATAAACCTTTAGGAATAAGGTTGGATTCCGGCGATCTGGCTTACTTAAGCATTCAAGCCGCGCAAATGTTGAACAAAGCAGGTTTCACTGAAGAAAAAATTGTGCTATCGAATGAATTGGATGAAATGAATATCTGGCAGATCATTACTCAAATTAACGAAGAAGCGCCCAAATACGGAATCGAACCGGAAAGTTTAATAAAGAGATTAACTTATGGAGTCGGTACCAGATTAATAACTTCCGCCGGTGACGCAGCATTGGGCGGCGTGTATAAACTTGTAGAAATTAAAAAAGAGGGTAAATGGTTTCCTACTTTAAAAATTTCAGAAACACCTGAAAAAATTCCAAACCCGGCTGCAAAAAATCTTTGGAGAATTAATGATCAAAACGGAAAAGCAACTGCCGACTTGATCTGCTTGCAAGAAGAAAATTTTTCAAAGGAAAATGAAATTATACTTCATCATTCTTCCGATCAAAATAAAAAAAGAATTCTAAAAACTAACCATGCCTCTCAAATAGAACCGCTGCTTACCGAGATAATAAAAGACGGAAAAGTTGTTTATGAATTTCCCTCGATTGAAGAAATAAGAAATCTCCGGTTAAACGATCTTGAAAAACTGGACGCAGGTGTAAAGCGGCTTATAAACCCACACCGGTATCATGTTTCTATTTCCGAAAAGTTGTGGGCATTAAAGCAGAAACTCATTTCTAAAATTTCGAAATAATTCTTTCCGGTTGAAAAATTCTTGCCGGTAAGCATAAAATCTGTAGCAAAAATCACAGTAGAATAAAAAAATGCCACATTTATTTGGCTATATGAAATTATTTTTTTAGGTTTCGACCCATCAAGTAAAACAGTCGAAAGCTGAAAAAGATGTCTCAAGAAGATAGTATAAAAGAAAAAGAAACAATAATTATTAAAGCGGCGCGAAAACGTTTTGCGCATTACGGATTTTCAAAAGTTACAATGGATGAAATTGCCGGCGATGTGGAAATGGGAAAGGCTTCTTTGTATTATTACTTCCCGACGAAAGAAGATCTTTTCCGGGCCGTTATTTTACAGGAACAAAACGAACTGAAAAAAAATATCGAACTCATACTGGAAAAACCCAACTGCGCATCTGAAAAGCTTCAGGAATTCGTTGAACAAAGAATGAAATTTTTTCGAATCTTACTTAACCTCGGCACATTGAGTGTTCATTCTTATTTCGATATCAAATCTCTCTTCAAAAAATTATTCTTTGATTTTGAAGAAGTTGAGCTGAACTTCATCAAAAAAATTATTGACGAAGGAAAGACTAAAAAAGAATTCAGCCAGGATTTACCGGAAGATGCCGCGCTGATATTCCTGCACATATTGCAAGGGCTTAGATGCAGGGTACTACGCTGGACGAAAGGGCAAAGCCTTGATGAAGATACTCATACAAAGTTACAGCAGGAAATGAAAACCGCAACTGATTTTTTTATTTATGGAATAAAGAGCAAATAACAAAAAAATTTTACTTAAAAAGGAAAGTATAAATGGCACAGAACGAAGACTTAGAAAATAAAATTAAGACGGAATCCCAAACAGCTTCCTCTAACAATGGCAGCGATGAAAGCATTGATGATGTTCCTTTGTTCAAAAAGAAGCGTATGATCATTCCGCTTCTTCTGTTGTTAACAGCCGCAGCAATCGGAGGATATTATTGGTATGTAAACATGCAGGATTTCGTTTCCACCGATGATGCTTATGTAGACGCGAACAGTGTTTCAATCAGTACTAAAATTCTCGGTAGAATAAATTTCCTCGGAACAGATGAAGGCGATACCGTAAAAGCCGGGGAGGTTCTTGTAAGGCTTGATGACAGCGATCTCCGTGCGCAGGAAGCTGCCGCAAAAGCCGGACTTGCGTTGGCTCAGCAAAGTGTTCCTCTTGCCCAGGTAAATGTTAGTCGTGCACAGGATGATTTTAACCGCGCGCAAACTCAATACAAAAGCAATATAATCACTAAAGAACAATACGATCATTTTCAGAAAGCGCTAGAAGCTGCTAAAGCTGAATATAACATTGAGGTTTCAAAAATTCCCACTGCAAAAAGCCAAATTGGTGTTATCGAATCTCAATTAAATAACACGATTATTACCGCTCCGATGGATGGTGTTGTCGCAAAACGTTGGGTGCTTACCGGCGACGTAGTTCAGCCAGGTCAGCCGATATTTACAATTTACGATATAAAAAATATCTGGATTACTGCAAATCTTGAAGAAACAAAACTTACACATATTAGGTTGGGCGAACCGGTAGAAATTGATGTTGATTCTTATCCTGATATAAAATTTCACGGTAAGATTTTTGAAATAGGAAATTATACAGCTTCGGAGTTTTCGCTGATTCCGCCAAACAATGCTTCAGGAAATTTTACAAAAGTTACACAGCGGGTACCGGTAAAAATCTCAATTAATGATCCGGTAAATGCGAACGATCATAAACCGGTATTAAGACCGGGAATGTCTGTTGAAGTATCCGTGAAGGTAAAATAATTAATGTTTAACTCTAAAGGAAAATCTATCCGCGGCTCCGCTGTAGGGCAGATATCTTCGCTTCATCATGAACATACATCATATAAATGGTGGGTTCTGGCAAATGTAATGATCGGTACATTCATGGCTGTTCTTGATGCGACGATTGTTGACGTTTCGCTTGCAAAAATTATGGCAACATTCGGAATAGGTGTGGATACCGTAAAATGGGTTGCTACCGCATATCTCCTTGTGTTCGCAATTATGCTTCCTACTTCCGGCTGGATTGCCGACCACTTCGGTTATAAAAAAACATATGCAACAGCGCTCGGTCTTTTTACTATTGGTTCGCTTCTATGCTCTTTATCCTGGAATGAATCCGCTCTTATTTTTTTCCGGGTAATTCAAGGCGCAGGTGCCGGTTTAATGATGCCTGTGGGCATGGCAATAGTGATGAGAGAATTTCCGCCTGAAC
>DAIERC010000421.1 GCA_027347125.1 Ignavibacteriales bacterium | reverse complement strand
ATCCGGTGAAGATTGCCCGTTTGAAATTATTCTTTCAATTCTTATTATATCGGTTTTTAATAATATTTCGGTCACTTCTTCGGAAAGATTGCCGGGAATATCTTTATATATATTATTCATGCCTCTAATAAATTATTATACTGCCGGGCTTAATCTATTTTGTATTTCCATTCGCCCTGTCTCTTCAATCTTTTATCCAGTCCGAATTTTTTAAACAGATCAACCATTTCCTTTTCGTTTCTCTTTGTGTAAGATATATTCATATCGTTTGATAAACTGGTAACCATAATGCTTACAACAGCGGCGGCTTCGGAAAGATATTTCTTATTCACTTTATCAAACGAATCACCGCGGTCGTGATAAAATTTATACATATTTTCATCCAGGTGATCCTGAAGCGTGAAGGTAGGAATACCCTCAAACATAAACGGCATATGGTCGCTGTTTGTATAAGGCCTGCTCACTACCCCGTCAGATAAATTAAAACCGTTTAAAGATTGAATTAAGTTCTCGAAGAAAGGTTTATACTCGTCAAAGCCCATCACGTTAAAACCGGTCGGCGAACCAGTCATATCCATATTTATCATCGCAATTATTTTATCGTTCCAATGCATCTCGGCATATTTAGTCGAACCCCCGAGCCCAATTTCTTCACCGTTAAACCAAACCAGTTCAACGGTATAATAATTATCCGGGTTGTATTTTTTCAAAAGCCTCGCAACATCAAATAATATTGCGGAACCGACACCGTTATCTATGGCGCCGGGCGCTATGTCCCACGAATCAATGTGCGCGCCTACAACTATTTTTCCATCAACTTTACCTTTAAATGTAACCACAACATTTTCCGGTTCAACATCTTTACAAAATGATTTTGTAGTTATCTCAACATTAACAGGAATGTTCCTTTCAATCAGGCGTTGAATGCGTTTGCCTTCTTCGTAGGTTAAACTATATGCGGGAATTTTTGTAGGTGTGCCTTTAAAATTCCCTACGCCGGCCATGTTTATTGTTCCGGCATATTCATTTATAAATAAAATAGCTTTGGCTTTATGTTTAACGGCAATGTCTATGGCTTCGTATCTTAAAATTTGCTCTTTACCTTTGGGAGGTTCCTGCGTAACCAGTACAATTTTATCCTCGGCATTAATGTTTTGGTAATCTTCATCAAAGCCGTAAGAAGCATAAACAACGCCGGCGGTAAATGTAGGTGTTGCGTTTACATATCCCAGGGCAACGGCCTGCAATTTTAACGGTGCTGGAATTTGCATTATTACTTCATCGTTTCCCCTTACCCATCCAGGAACTTTGAACTTTTCCAGTTTAACCGTACAGCCTATTTTTTCAAGTTCCGATTTCAATATTTCAATTGCGCGTTCATTTTGCGGTGTGCCTAAAAACCTTCCGCCGACCTCATCGCAAATCCGCTCAAGTAATTTATATGAGCTGTTTTCTAAAAATGCGGAGCCGGCAATATCTTTATAGTTATTATTTCTTTGGGCAAAAAGATTCGAAATAATTAGAATTGAAAAAATAATGGAACTTACCGTTCTCGTCTTCATTATAACCCCTAATATATTTTAAACAGGTATTAACATAATAAATTACGGAGAAATAATGAAAGGAGTTCTTTTATAGAACTCCCATTATTTTTTTATGAAGAATTAGAGCAATGATTGGAGATGTTGAACGTAAGCAGCAGCGCCGCCCTCTTGATAGCCTGTTGCGGCAATAGGTGTACCGTCGCTCTTCAATAAGATTATCGTGGGATAACCCTTAACATCAAACTGCTGTGCCAGTTGGTCATTATAATATTTTGTTGCCTGCGTCTGAGGAATGTTCTCGGGGAAATCTATTTTTACAAGCACTAAATTATTTTTCGCATAATTTATAAAATCATCTTGGGAAAATACTTCCGCATTTAATTTTTTGCACCATACGCACCAGTCGGAACCGGTAAAGTTTACTAGAATCGGTCTCCCGTCTTTTTGTGCAACCTGCTCGGCTGTTTCCAGGTTATCGTACCACGTAAGGTCATTTGATTTTGCATGATTGCTGCATCCCCATGAACCCAACATGACGATAACCACTAATAAAGCAAATGCTTTTTTCAATTTTTGCCTCCGCTATTTTCAAATTTTTATAATAAACTTAAAAATTAGATTAAGCCGGATGAAAAAGGATTCACTTTAAAATAAAAAACCTTTCATTCTTTTTGCATAACAAAATGAAAGGTAAAATAATTAAAACAAAATTTTAAACCGATTTTACTTTGTATTTATCCAGAAGTTTAACTCTTTTTTCATACGCTTCCCTGGCAATTTGAACATCTTCCAAAAATCTTGGTAATTCTTCCAACAACAAGGCCTGTGGGCCATCAACTAAAGCCTTTACAGGGTTGGGATGAAAATCTACCAGCACCATATTAGCACCGGCAATAACTCCCTGCGCCGTTGCGTGAAAGACATCAAGAATTCCTTTAGGATCTGCTTCCCTTGAACCTACCGAGTGTGATGGGTCTATGCAAACCGGCATTCTTGTAAGCCTTTTTATAGCAGGCACAACGCTGAAATCAACCATGTTCCGGTGCGGCTCTGAGAACGAAGTTTTCATTCCTCTCAGGCAAAAAACAACATTCGCGTTGCCTTCGCTTGCCAAATATTCGGCGGCGTTCAACGATTCGTTTAGTGTAATTCCGAATCCTCTTTTTAACAAAACGGGATATTCATTTTGACGCCCTATTACTTTTAGAAGCTCAAAATTCTGAATGTTTCTTGTTCCTATTTGAAGCATAACACCGGTCGGGCGCCCCATTTTTTCAAGCGCATTATCAATTTCATCAACGTGGCTTTCGTGTGTAATTTCCATCGCTATTACTTTTATGGAGTACTTCCCGGCAAGCTCAAATACGTATGGCAGACAGGTTTTGCCGTGTCCTTGAAACGAGTAAGGATTTGTACGCGGCTTATAAGCGCCCATTCTTGTACAAACCTGGCCGTTTTCTTTAAGAGCTTTCATCATCTTTTCCACATGCTCTTTGTTGTCTACGGCGCAAAGCCCGGCAAATATATTCAGATTATCCTGGTCAAAGTGGACGCCGTTGTAATTGAAACCAGTAGACAGTTTGTTATCTTTATGCCGCCCCAGTATGCGGTACTCCTGCGAAATTCTTACAACTCTGTCAACCGCAGGCAATACTTCAATCGCTTCTTTGCTAAGCGCCGCAGTATCGCCGAACAAGTATATCTCCGTTAAACTCTGAAATTTTCCCTGAACAATATGTTTTTGTGTTCTAATGTTTTCCAGGCTATTTAAATAATCCCACGTTTCTTTAAACTCTTCAGAACTTTCATCCGTATTCGGATTGAGAATAACAATCATCTCATCAACCTTTTTATTTTATCTTCACTGTTTATTTAGCGGAACAAATTTAATAAAATTTACGTAATAATTTGTGTGGAGGATTAATGAATTGGAATAAGTATACAGAATAATTAAGACTTTAATATTTTTTTACCGATTAATTTTCATTTTAAAACTAAAGAAGCCGCCCAAGTTCAGACGGCTCTTTAGTTTATTTATGGAGTGAGGGAAAATTATTTCATTAGAATTAATTTTTTGGTAGCTACAAAGTTTCCGGCGTTAATCTGATAGAAATAAACTCCGCTTGCAAGTTTGCTTCCGTCGAATACTACAATGTGGTTACCGGACGTTTGTTCCGAATTAACCAAAGTAGCCACTTCTTTTCCTAAGATGTTAAATATTTTTAGTACCACTTTGCTGGAATAAGGAATGCTGTAGCTGATATTTGTAGTCGGGTTAAACGGGTTAGGATAATTTTGAGCTAACTCAAAAGTTTTGACAACATTATTATTACTGCTCTCTACTGATGTTACATTTTCCGGAGCTAATGTAAATGAAGCGCTTGCGGTGTATGAAGTTGAATAATCAAGCGTTGTAGTGCTGGTGCCGGTAGATGTATATCCGTACAAATCCGACGAAACGGAATAGTTACCTGGAATTAATCCGCTAATTGTATACTGGCCATATTGATTTGTAATACCGAATGAATAAGTCTGCTGGTTGTCGTCAGTAGCAAAAACCATAGCCCCAACCATTGGATTGCCGTTCTGATCTTTCACATGCCCGCTAATTGTTGCTGCACCAGAATCTGATTCGGTAAGAACAGTAAAGTTTATACCGCTAACCGTTGACGTTGAAGTTATAACAACGGAGTCGGCATCTTTCCAGCGCAATGTTTGCGAACCATCGTATTTAAAGAAGGTAGGCTTGTATCCGCCCTGCGGAATTGCCATCAAAATATAATTGCCCGGTTCCAGGTTGGTAAAACTATATGCACCGAGAGAATCGGTTAGGGTTGTATGCCTTCCGTGATGAATATCCTTATCGTCTAGTTTTATTGCAAATACAAGCGATGTTACGGCCAGGTTATTTGAATTAACTACAGTACCGCTAATGCCGTTATTGTAAACCGGTTTATGCTGAAGAACAAAATTAATATTCGAAACATCGCCGCTGATCCCGATTCTGTCGGCGTCTAAAAAGTTTGTTTTGTTATTGTAAAATTGAGAGATATATTCTTTGTCTTTTGAATGGGCGAACACAACAACCGTATCACCTTCTCTTACCGGAACGGAATAATTGCCTGAACTGTCTGTTTCTGTATTGAAATATTTATAACTAAAAGCGTTGTGAATAACACTGTAAACTTCTATCCTCGCTTCAACAGGGTTATCTAAAGAATCTTTTACGGTTCCGCTTAACATAAATTTTTTAGGCGCCGTGCGCGATTGAAGGGATACATCAATATTTAAACTGTCGCCTGCGTTAAGTACAATTTTTGAGGCGTTAAAAATATCGAATACATTATCATAATATTCCGCAAGAAATCCCGGTGCAGACGCCAATAAAATATATGTTCCGGCATTTGCGTTAAATGAAAAACTTCCGGTAGAATCGGTGATGGTATTTCTTAATCCCCAGCCGAATACAGGTATTAAAGAAACTCTGCCGCCAGCTATAACGCTGCCGTCAACCGAACTTTTTAATACGCCGGTTATTGTTGCTTTTGCCGCAACGGAATCAAGAGTAATCTGTACTGTATCAGATGCGGCGCTTTCACCGTTTGCGTTAACTGCGGTAACGTAATAAGTATAAGTTTCACCTCTGTGCACATCTTTATCGCTCCAGGAATTCATCGGTATGCGGGAATATCTTTTTTCAAATCCGCTGCTATCCTCGTTTCCGACTTCTTTTCTGTAAACGTTAAAGAATACTCTGTCTCTAAAATTACCGTTGGCCGCCTGCCAATCCAATTTGATGAATAAATAATTTTCCCAGGTAGCTTGAGTGGCAGTAAGATTAGTTGGTGCAGAAGGCTGAGCATTTATCGTCATCCCCAATGCCGACACCAATAAAACTACAAATAGAATAATTTTTTTCATGACTCATCCTTTATTATTTTATTTTTAGATTGCTAAATAATTCCAACACAAGTTTTAACTTTATGTTATACAAAATCATGCCAGGGCAATCAAACGGCATTTATATCTTAAATCAACAATTTTTAACGTTATGCGCAAACTAATTATGCCTGGATAATTAAGATTTATGCCTGGTTACTTTGCTGCCAGGCAGCATTTTATGCGGAATCGTTTTATACGCATAAAACAAATTTTATGTTGGTGCGCAGCTAAAAAATGAATACATTTTTTAAGCAGTTTTTACACGGCAGTTTTTTAATTATGAAGGTAAAAATTACATTGGAAAGGCAGAGTGAGAGGATTTTATTTCAATTTTTCGTATTCAGAAAAATTTAATATTTATAGTATAGGAAACTTATAAATGTTTCAACTAAAAGGAGAGTTCTATTAAAAATTTTATAACTCATTTGAACTCTCCTTGAAATTAAAAAATAATTCCGCCACAAAACAGCAAACACTGTTCGAAATATTTTAGTTAAGCAACAACTTCCGCAACGGTGTTTTCCTGCATTAAAGCTTTATGAACAGCAACGGCGCACTTTCTACCTTCGGCAATAGCCCAAACTATAAGTGACTGTCCCCGTCTCATATCGCCGCATGCAAAAACTTTGTTTAACGTTGTAGCATGAGCTTCATCGGACAACCCGAATTCGGCTTTAACATTTCCCCGCGCGTCCAGTTCCATCCCCATTTCAACAAGCTCATTTATCATCCCGTTATGTACAGGGTGAACAAAGCCTGCGGCTATTAAGACAAGCTCGGCAGGAATTTCAAATTCCGTATTTGGTAAATCAACAAACTTCCCGTTTTCAAATTTAACTTCGTTGCATACTAAAGCTGTTAATTCACCTTTATTGTTTCCTTTAAATGACTTTGTGTTTATACTCCATTTTCTTTCAGCACCTTCTTCATGACTCGAAGAAGTACGCAATATCATCGGCCAGTAAGGCCACGGTGTGCTCTCAGGTCGGTCGACAGGAGGCTGAGGCAGAATTTCAATTTGGGTTACCGATTTTGCTCCCAGCCTGTTTGATGTACCGACGCAATCAGACCCCGTATCACCGCCGCCGATAACAACAACCTTTTTCCCTTCGGCGGAAATATAATCGGCAACTTTATCGCCGGCAACAACTTTATTTTGCCTTGTTAAAAACTCCATCGCAAAATAAATTCCATTTAACTCTCTACCCGGAATTTGTATATCCCTCGGTTTTTCGGAACCGCCTGCTAAAACAACGGCGTTGTATTGGTTAATTAAATCTTTTGCGGAAATATCAACTCCTACGTTAACGCCTGTTTTAAATTCAACTCCCTCAATTGCCATTTGCTGAATTCTTCTATCGATAATATTTTTTTCAAGTTTGAAATCCGGTATACCGTAGCGCAGCAAACCGCCAACCCTGTCGTTCTTTTCAAACACGGTAACATGATGGCCGGCGCGAACCAATTGCTGCGCGGCTGCAAGCCCTGCAGGTCCCGAACCAACAATGGCAACCGACTTTCCGCTAAGCACGTGAGGCATCCTGGGTTTCACCCATCCGTCCTCAAAGCCTTTATCTATTATTGTGCGCTCAATTGCTTTAATTGAAACCGGCTGTTCGTTTATACCGAGAGTACAAGCTGTTTCGCATGGAGCCGGGCATAACCTGCTTGTAAATTCCGGGAAGTTATTTGTCGAATGAAGATTATCCAGCGCGTCTTTCATATGGCCTCTGTAGACAAGGTCATTCCATTCCGGAAT
>DAIERC010000386.1 GCA_027347125.1 Ignavibacteriales bacterium | reverse complement strand
CAGTAAATCCTTACATACCTGGCGCTTGCCTGTGCTGATATTTTTTCGGATCCGCCCATTCCGTTTGTTACATGAGATATTGAAGTCCAATTACTCTTATCAATTGAAATCTGAACTTCGTACTCAACTGCATAAGCGGCTTCCCAGTATAAATTAATTTGATTAAAATCCTGAACGCTTTGCATATCCACAATTATATACTGCGGATCGCTGAATTGAGACGACCATCTTGTATTCATATTTCCGTCTACTGCGTATGCCCCATCAAGCCCGGTTTTTTCGATCGAAGAAACCGTAACCGGTTTGTTCAAAGCTAAATTTTTCGGCGGAGCGCTGAAAACCGTCAATGAAGTTTCGGCGGTATTATTAGTATCAATGGTTTCTGATATTATTTTATCACTGTTAACCATGGCTTCCACATTATAAGTACCGGGCTTTGATGCGATCCATGAATTCGATCCGTTTATTCCCAGGTTGCCGCACACTAATGCCATACCGCCGGCAGGAATAGAATTTGTCATTTCAACGGACTTGCTGATTTGTCGGCCGTTCACGCTAAACGTAACTTCATGCACTGTTCCGTTTGGGCTGGCACCTGTTCCTCTATTTAAAACCGTGGCAAGAAAAATTACCGAATCGCCTTCCAAAGGATATGCAGGAACAGTTCTAATATTTACAATTTTAAGATCAGGCTTTGGCGCTGACGACGTAATTTGAAACTTACCAGTTAATGGTAAATTATCGGATGAACCGCCGACCATTACGGAATAAGTTCCAGGCTCAACTTTATATGCGTCCGCTGTTTCATCAAAATAATATAATTCATCGGGACTAATTTGAAACGTTACGGTTTTTGTTTGCCCCGGTTCTAAAGAAATTCGTTTAAATCCTTTTAATTGTTTTACAGGCATATCAACACTTGATGTTGTGTCGCTTAAATAAAGCTGAACCACTTCATCACCTGTTCTTAAACCTGTATTTGTAATATCGGCACTTACTTCTATTATTTGCCCGGCCGGCGCTGAAGTAGGAGTAATTTGCATATTGCTGTATGAGAAAGTTGTATAGCTTAAACCAAATCCGAATGCGAATTCAGGTTTAAGATTTTTTTTATCGAACCATCTGTAACCGCAGCCGTAATCGTTGGTAAAATCATCATCCAAAGGCGGAAGCTGCAAGGTTGTTTGAGGCATTGTTACCGGCATCTTTCCTCCGGGATTATTTAACCCAAATAGAGTTTGCGCAATTGCATTCCCGCCTTCCTGCCCGGGGTAGAAACCATAAATTAATCCTTTAATTTTATTTACAAAGCTGTGAACGCCGCACATTCCGCCGCTGTATAAGACCACGATAATATTTTTATTAAGCGAAGCTAATGTTTGAATAAGCAGTTGCTGCTGCCCAGGCAAATCTATTGAACTTCCTACTCTGTCAAATCCTTCTCCTTCCTGGGATGCATCAAGGCCGCCGAAGAATATCACGACATCGGAATTCTTAGCCACGTCTATTGCCGCGCCAAAGCCCGATGTATTGCTGCTGTTTATATCGCATCCTTTCGCATATAATACTTTATTCGCGCCTATTAAATTTTCAATTCCTTCTTTCGGACTAACTGAATAAAACGGTGTAACATAACTACTGCCGGAACCATCCAGCTGGGCTATGTTCGCGCTTGGCCCGATAATTCCGATTGTGACAATTGTATCTTTATTTAATGGCAAAATATTATCTTGATTTTTTAACAGCACCATACATTCTTTACCGGCTTGCAAGCAAAGTTTTTGATGCTCTACGCTGTTAACCAGCCCAGGGTCCGCGGATGGAATATAATCTAGTAAACCTAGTACGATCTTTGTCCTTAAAACTTTTCTAACAGCATCATTTATTACGGATAAAGGAACAGTTCCGTTATTTACTAGATTTAACAAATTGTTTTGATATAAATCGGAACCCATTTCTATATTGCAGCCCGCATTTATTGCTCGCCCCGCGTCCCATATCGATCCCCAATCGGACACAACGTAGTAAGGGAAGCCCCAATTATTTCGAAGAATGTTGGTAAGAAGATTATAATTTTCGGCGCACTTTTCTCCGTTTATTAAATTGTACGCATTCATAACACTTAGCGCGCCTCCAATTTGAACCGCATTTCGGAAGTTCAATCCGTAACTTTCCATTAAGATGCGCTGCGTCGTAACTATGTTATTTTCTGTTCTTGTAGTTTGTCTGTTTACCCCGTTAAAATGTTTTATGGTTGCAATTACAGGATTCAACTGTATTCCTTGAACAACTGCGGTAGTTATTTGCGCATCAAGATAAGCATCTTCACCTCCGCTCTCGGGGCTTCTTCCGTTCCTCGGATCATGGTTGATGTCCATGCAGGGGCCCAAGGCCTGATTCTTGCCTTTCGCCCAGAATTCCTCACCCATTGCCTTGCCAACCATTTTAGCAAGATCCACATCCCACGTCGCAGCCATCGCCATCCCTACGGGAAAAGAAGTAGCCATCCCGTCTCTAACACCGTGTGGGCCATCCGACATTATAAAACCGGGAATTCCCAAGGCTGCATTATCAGCCGTATTAAAACTTCCTTCCTGATGTAATTGGTTTAATTTATCCTGTAACGACATCCTGGAAATTAAATTATTGATACGATCTTCAACTGTTTGCGGAAATAAGGGTTTTATGCTTATGGCAATTAAAAATAAAATTACCAAGACAACTTTATCTCTTTTATACATGATCAATCCCAACCGGAGTAGAAGTAAAATTATTAAAGATTATTGCACATTATGTAAGGCAATAATTAGACCAATAAAAAAATATGATTGTGCTCTTGCTACAATATTTTTTTATGAAATTGTTGGAAAGTAAGTCAATTAATGAGATGTATAGACGGAAGTTTTTTCGGCGGAAATTTTCCTGTTACTTTTTATTAAATCGATAAAAATTAGTTATCAAAACTTTAAAAAGGTAAGTAACAAAATATAGATCACGGCAATAACCGATATTTTCTACCCGTACAAATAATAAAATTATTCCCCTTTTAAGAAGTAAAAATATCTTCCGTTCTAATAATAAACGCGGCTAAAAAAATTATTTTTCGCTTTTAATTTTATCGATCTCCGAAGAAATCTTTTTAGCAAGTTCCTCTGGCGAAATACCTTCTATTTTAACTTTGGTGGTTTTTACCAAATCGTTAGGATGGTCTCCCTCGCCGATCATATATTTATAAAGAGCAAAGCCCATTCTATTCCGGTCATTTACAATCGGAAGGTAATCGCTTAAGCCTTCAACTATTTTATAAACCTTTTTTTCCAGCGAATCGTCCGGAAATTTTTGAGTAGCAGGCGGATTTAATGTAGTCATTAATTATTCCTAAAATTTATGTGTAAAGATAACCCAGAATGTAGAAAACTTCAATAATTCATTGGAAGTAAAATATCTATTTCTGTAAATTAGCAGTAATTTTTTAATAATTTATAATGTGAAGCAATTTGGACTTAAGTAGGGTAAACAATCTGCTAGTTATAAGGCTAAGCTCGCTGGGCGATATTTTGCTTACCACCCCGCTTGTACGCTCTATTAAAAAACAATACCCGCAAATAAGCATAAGCTTTATGTTGAAAGAACAATATAAAAACCTGCTTAAGTATAACCCAAATCTATCCGAAGTTTACCTGTATAAAAAAGAATTTA
>DAIERC010000378.1 GCA_027347125.1 Ignavibacteriales bacterium | reverse complement strand
AACCGTGTGTTACATCATTTCTTTTCAATATCCCGCGATCTTTTGTAAGTAATGTGCGGTTGCCTTCTAATGCTGTTTTTACTATCTCTTCGTCGGTATATGTGTTTTGATATAATGCATCGAAGCCGAGCATGCGTAGATATTTTGCAAGCGTGCCAAGATGTACATCCAGAATAAATTTTTTATTTCGGAGCGGCTCCGGGCGTAAGTGTTGTGCACCCGTTATATCAAAGGTCTCGAACACAGGATAAACACTTATGTCGTCTCCGTCGTTAACAATATAATTAAAGCCAACCGATTTACCGTTGACCAAAATTAGATCTATTTCAACATGCGGGACACCAAGAGATTCCATCAAATCTTTAACAGACGGCCTGTCCGTAAAAATATGTTCGAACCTGGTTTTTTGCTTATCAACAGGAAGTAAGTCATTAAGCTCTTCATAAAATCTTATAGATACTTTTTTCATTTTGCGCGCAAAAAAAATTTTAAGCTATGACTACCCGCTTATTTTATAAACTAAAATAGAAACTGTTTTTTGTAGTTCTATTAAAATATAAAAAAAAGAGCAAGATTTTATTCTTGCTCTTTTTCTAATTTGATAAGCTCAGAAATAAATTATTCCACCGCAATATCATCTTCATCTTCTGGAACTACTTTTGCTATGTCGGCAATTTTGTCACCGTCTTTCAAGCGTATAACCCTAACGCCCTGGGTATTTCTGCCCATCACCCTAATTTCTTTTATTCCTTGTCTTATTACCATGCCGTGCGCAGTTATAATTACAAGCTCATCGCCGTCAACAACATCCATCATGGCAATCATCTTGCCGACTTTGTCACTTGTTTTAACAGTTATTACTCCCTTGCCGCCGCGGCGTGTAATTCTATAATCATTTATATCCGAGCGTTTGCCAAAACCGTTTTCGGTTACAACAAGAATATTGTCGTTTCGTTTTATAACAAGCAGACCAACGACGATGTCACCCTTACTAAGATTTACGCCCCTAACGCCTGTCGCGGTTCTGCCCATGTCTCTAACGTCTTTTTCATTAAACCGAATTGCAAAACCGTTTTTCGTTCCCAGCACAATGTCGTTGTTTCCTTCTGTCATCTTAACGGCAATTAATTTATCATCTTTAACAACGTTGATGGCGTTTATACCACCTTTTCTTACGTTGCTGTATGCCGATAAAACCGTTTTCTTAACGGTTCCTTTTTCTGTTGCCATAATTAAATACGTATCGTCTTTAAATTCTTTTACGGTAACAAATGCAGCTATATTTTCATCCTTCTCTTTTTCTATAAGGTTGATTATAGATCTTCCCCTGGTAGCTCTTCCACCTTCGGGTAATTCATGCACTTTTAACCAGTAACATTTTCCTCTGTCTGTAAAGAAGAGAATATAATGGTGCGTTGATGCAATAAACATATGTTCTATGAAATCATCTTCTTTTGTTCCGGCGCCGGTAACGCCTTTACCGCCTCTTCCCTGGCGCCTATAGCCGCTAACAGGAAATCTTTTTATAAAACCGCTGTGTGAAATTGTAACAACAACATCTTCTTCAGCAATAATATCTTCAAGGGAAAATTCTTCGTAGTTATATATTATTTCCGTTCTTCTTGCGTCGCCGTATCTTTCTTTTATTTCTAGCAGCTCGTCTTTTATTATCAGGTATCTTTTTTCTTCGCTTTCAAGAATTCCTTTTAATTTTTCGATAAGTTTTATTATCTCTCTGTACTCATCTTCTATTTTCTTTCTTTCCAGGCCGGTAAGTCTTTGCAAGCGCATATCGAGAATTGCTTTGGCTTGAATCTCCGACAACTTGAATTTTTTCATCAAGTTATTTTTTGCGGTTTCTGTATCCCTGGATTTTTTTATCGTCTCGATTACGGCATCTATATTATCAAGGGCAATAATGTAACCCTCTAAAATGTGCGCGCGTCTTTCGGCAGCGTCCAGATCGTACTTTGTTCTTCTGATAAGAACTTCCATCCGGTGGCTTATAAAGTGCTGCATCATTTCTTTTAATGTAAGAATCTTAGGAGCGCCATGCACAAGGGCAAGCATAATAACACCGAACGTTGTTTGCATTTGCGTATGCACAAACAGTTGGTTAAGAACAACAGCAGGCTGGGCGTCTCTCTTCAATTCAATAACAACCCTCATTCCATCCCGATCAGATTCATCGCGTATATTGGAAATATCTTCCAGCTTTCCGGCTCTAACAAGATCTGCTATTTTTTCTATAAGGTTGGCCTTGTTAACCTGGTAAGGAAGCTCGGTAATAATAATGTTTTCCCTGCCGTTCTTAAGCGTTTCCGTATTTGCCTTTGCTCTTACCACTACTCTGCCTCTGCCGGTTGTATATGCTTCTTTAACGCCCTGGTATCCGTATATAATACCGCCGGTAGGAAAATCCGGGGCTATAATGTGCTTCATTAATTTTTCCGATGTGATTTCCGGATTTTTAATTAAAGCAACTAATCCGTCAATAACTTCTGTTAAATTATGCGGAGGAATGTTTGTGGCCATACCAACGGCTATACCGCTTGAGCCGTTTACAAGAAGGTTGGGCAGGTAAGATGGAAGCACCGTTGGCTCTTGAAGAGAATCATCAAAGTTTGGAGCAAAGTCTACGGTGTTTTTGTCAAGATCTCTCAAAATTTCATCAGCTATTCTGGCAAGCCTGGCTTCGGTGTAACGCATTGCTGCGGGCGAGTCGCCGTCTACAGATCCAAAGTTTCCCTGCCCGTCTACCAACGGATACCGCAGAGAAAAATCCTGAACCATTCTTACCATGGTATCATATACTGCAGTATCACCATGCGGGTGATACTTACCAAGAACCTCTCCGACAATTCTTGCGGATTTTTTATACGGTTTGTTATAAGCCATTCCAAGTTCATGCATACCAAACAGAACTCTGCGATGAACCGGTTTTAAGCCGTCTCTTACATCCGGCAATGCACGAGCTACGATTACAGACATGGAGTAATCAATGTAAGAAGACTTCATTTCTTCTTCGAGCGATACCGGGATTATTTTTTCAAAAATTGTTGCCATTACTGTTTCTGGTTTTAGTTTATAAAATTCTTGTTATATAAGGTAATTATACGTCTAGGTTCCTTACATATTTTGCATTCTTTTCGATAAATTCTCTTCTAGGCTCTACGGCATCGCCCATTAATGTTTCAAATATTTTATCTGCGGCAGCGGCACTTTCTAAATTTACCTGCAGTATCGTTCTTGTTTCCGGATTCATGGTTGTTTCCCAAAGTTGTTCCGGGTTCATTTCACCAAGTCCTTTATACCTTGAAATGTTTATACCCTTTGTGGTTCCTTCTTCAACTACTGGCTCTTCTTCTTTAACCTCTTTGCCGTTTACTTTTAGTCTTTTTAAGATTTCATCACGCTCGTTGTCATCGAAAGCATAAAATTCTTCTTTGCCTTTCTTAATTTTATATAATGGCGGTTGTGCAATATAAATATTTCCGTTGTTTATCAGATCCTGCATGTGACGATAAAAGAAGGTTAATAAAAGAGTTCTAATATGACTTCCGTCTACATCGGCATCCGTCATCAGAATAATTTTTCCGTAACGTATTTTTGCCACGTCGAAGTCGGTACCAAGCCCGGCACCAATAGCTGAAATCATAGCTTTGATTTCGTTGTTTTCTAAAATTTTATTCAGTTTCGCTTTTTCTACATTTAAAATTTTTCCTCTTAAAGGTAGAATTGCCTGGAATCTTCTATCTCTGCCTTGCTTTGCAGAGCCACCTGCGGAATCACCCTCGACAATATAAATTTCACAATGCTCCGGGTCAGTAATCGAGCAGTCAGCTAGTTTGCCGGGAAGATTCATATTATCCAGCGCGTTTTTTCTGCGGGAAAGATCGCGCGCTTTTCTAGCGGCTTCTCTGGCTTCGGCAGCGCGCATACATTTTTCAATTATTTTTTTTCCAACAGATGGGTTCTCTTCTAAAAATTCAGCAAGCTTTTCACCGACCAGCGTTTCTACCGCCGATTTTGTTTCGCTGTTGCCAAGTTTTGTCTTCGTTTGTCCTTCAAACTGCGGCTCAGCTACTTTAACGGAAATTACCGCTGTTAGGCCTTCTCTAAAGTCATCGCCGGTTAAAGTTATTTTACCGTCTTTATTCAGATTGTTTTTGCTTGAGTAATTATTTAGCGTTCTTGTAAGCGCGGTTTTGAAGCCTACCAGGTGGGTTCCGCCTTCATGCGTATTAATATTATTAACATAAGAAAATATATTTTCGGAATATGTATCGTTATATTGAAAAGCTATTTCAATAGGAGTGTTGTCTTTTTCTCCTTCAATATAAACCGTTTTATGAAGTTGTTCTCTGGTTTCATCAAGGTATTTTACAAACTCAATTAAACCACCTTTGAAGTGAAAAACTTCCTCTTCGCCGCCGTTTCTGGTATCTTTAATTTTTATGGTTATATTTTTATTCAGGTATGCAAGTTCTCTCATTCTTTCTGCAATGGTATCAAATTTAAATTTACCGGCTTTAAAAATGTCTTTGTCTGGAAAGAAAGTAGTCTTTGTTCCCGTCTCGTTCTTTTTTGCTTTCCCTATTTCTTTAACCGGTTTTACAGGAATTCCTTTTCTGTATTCCTGGAAAAAAAGCTTTCCGTCTCTTTTTACTTCAACCTGAAGCCATTCGGAAAGAGCATTTACAACAGAAACACCAACGCCGTGAAGACCACCGGAAACTTTGTACGTGTCCTTATCAAACTTACCGCCGGCGTGAAGAACCGTCATTACAACTTCGAGCGCCGATCGTTTTTCTTCTGGATGCATATCAACCGGTATACCTCGACCGTTATCTTCAACCGTTATACTTTCGTCTTTGTTTATGGTTATCTCAATATTATCGGCATAACCGGCGAGCGCTTCATCTATACTGTTATCAACAACCTCGTTTACAAGGTGATGAAAACCTCTTGGCCCAACATCCCCGATATACATTGCGGGACGCATACGGACCGCATCAAGTCCTTTTAAAACATTAATATTTTTTGCACTATATTCGCTTGAATTATTTCCGTTAGCCATAACTACTTTCCGATTACTAAATTATTTGACACTATTTTCTTTGTTTATTTTTTTATGAAATAAATCTTACTTTTATTATTCTTATATCTTTGTAGAACTGGTTTATTTTATCTATAATATTTTTTTCCATAAACTTTAATTCACTTCTCCAGGCAGAATTTTCAACCCGCAAAAAGATAGTCTGTTTTTCAACTTTTACCGGCTTTGCTACTTTTTCCAAATCTGGAAAAATTTTATAAAAATCAGCAACAACATCTGACTCATTGATAATTTTTCGTATCCCTGAAAATTCAGGATCTTTATTAAAAATATCGGCAAGGCTTTTAAAACCGTCAGGCATAAGCAATGTTACCGTTATTTAATTTAATTAATTTATCGTCTTCGTTTTTCCTTAAAAAAGAAAAATTTGTAAAGTCTGTAAGAGTAATAAACGCCTGACCAACATGCCTAAGATATTCGCTTATTTTTACGGCTCTGTTGGTATCCAACTCTCCAAAAACATCATCCAGTAAAAAAATGGGAGTGTTGGATGTTCTTTCTTTCAAATAAAAAAACTCGGCAAACCGCAAAGCAACTTGAAAGGTTTTGTGCTGCCCCTGGGAACCATAACTACGCAGGTTAATGCCGTTTATTTCAAAAATAAAATCGTCTCTGTGAGGGCCAATAACGTTTGTACCTCTTCTAAGTTCTTCATCCCTTTTTTCACTAAGCAATTCTGAAAAATGATTTTCTATATCGCTGTTGTTTTTTCCATCAAGATAAGAGTATCGTATGGAAGGTACTTCATTAGTTCCCATAATTATATTATACGATTCGTTTACATATGAATTAAATTCTTCCACAAATTTAATTCTATGCTTTATAATTTCGCTGCCAGATTGTATCAACTTCAACGTCCATGCATCAAGTTCATCAAAAAGATTTTTTCTTCTATTTTCTTTTAACTGGTTCAATAAAGAAGAGCGCTGACGAAGGGTTCTGTTGAAATCCAGAAGTATATTCAAATAAGTATCGCTCGCTTGTGAAATAACCGAATCGACAAATTTTCTTCTATCACCCGGAGAACCCTGCGTTATTGCGTGATCAGCAGGCGTAAGTAAAACCACGGGATATTTTCCTATCACTTCGGCAGAACGAGAGACCTGCTTGTTGTTCTGGAAATAATATTTTTTCGATTCGTTAAGAGAATAAAATATTCTTATTTTATTCTCGGTCAAGTTTGTAAATGAACCAATAATTTCAAATTCGTTTTCGTTAAAGCTAACCGCTTCCGCGTCAGTTTTTGAGTTGCTGCTCTTTGTTGTGCAAAGGTAGTATATCGCCTCAAGTATAGATGTTTTACCTTGCCCGTTTCCTCCAACAATGTAATTCAACTTTTCAGAAAAGTTTAGCGACGTATCTTTGTGGCTCCTAAAATTTTTTAACTGAACAGAGGTCAAAATCATTTTAATTATTCAATCGCACCGGCATTAACAGCATCATCAAATCTTCGTTCTCTTTTTCGATAGTTGATTCAATAATACATGCTTTTGTGGGAGAATGAAGCTTGAATATTATCTCTTCGTCATCAAGGTGAGATAAAACATCGTTTACATATGCCGTATTAAAGCCAATATCCATAGGCTCGCCGGAATATTCGCAAGAGATATTTTCCTTAGCGTTTGAGCCATGGTCTATATCTTCCGCCGAAACTTCCAGGCTGTTTTTGTTTATTGAAAACTTTACCTGTTTAGAGTTTGAAGAGGAGAACAACATCATTCGTTTAATCGCAGAAAGCAAATCACCGGTTTTTACTTTCATCATATTTTCGTTTTCCATAGGAATAACGCTGTTGTACGACGGGTACTTTTCGCCGATTAATCTCGAAATAAACTCAAGATCGCCTATGTGAAAAGAAATGTTTGTTTTGCTCAAATACATTTTAACATCAACTTCACCGAGCTGTTTTGCCAATACAAAAATCGCTCTTTCAGGAACGATATACTGCTCTTCATTTTTTGATTTTATGGTTTTGTTAATATACTTTACAAGCCTGTGCCCGTCTGTTGTTACAAACCTTAACCCGTCTTCGGTAAACTCAAACAATGTTCCTGTCATGGCCGGCCGCATATCTTCCTTACTCATTGCGAAGGAGGTTTTGTCTATACACTTTTTCAAGTCGGCGCCGTTTATTACAAATTCTTTTTCTTCGGAAACAACCGGGATGGCCGGAAAATCTTCATGAGACGAATAACTGATGGTGTAAACACCGTTATCTGTTGTCAAACGTATTTTTTGATTTGATTGCGTTTCAAAGTGTATCTGAGTTTCAGGAAGCGAACGAATAATATCAAACAACAGCCTGGCCGGAATTACCATTGTAATATTTTCATCGGCCGCAACGTTGATTGATGATCTTAGTGCAATCTCAAGATCCGTTGCGCAAACCGTCATTGCCCCGTCTTTAATATCAAATAAAAAATTCTCTAAAATGGGCATTGGTGTCCTGGTAGGAACTGCTGGAATTATTTTGGACAAAAGTTTTTCTAAAACTTTACTATTAACTTTGAATTCCATTAATGTAATCTCCTTTTAAGCATTGCAAAATAGTAAAATTACTCGCTAATCTCAACGTTATTGCTTGATATAAATATCAAAAATAGGAAAGTATTTTTTTTATTTACCGCTTGTTTTCAGAAGCTTAGACTTTTTTTATTTAAGGCCCTGTTGGATTTGTGGTATTGGTGCTTTGATCATCGCTGTTTGACATTGTAGCATATAAAACATAAACGCCAGAATTATTAACACTCGAATATAATATTTGTATTTTTGTGCCTGCTTTAATTATTAAAGTACCGGATACGTCTCCCTGTACGCTTGAAGATGTTACGTTTACAGGAACCGTATATGTTGTAGCATAATTATATGTGCCGTTAGGTATTTCTTTTACAACAACAGATTTACTAGCCGGTACACTAACTACCGATCCTCTAAAATTTACAAAAAGGTCGCTGTCGGACATATTATTAAAAGTAACGCTGTTATTTACAGAAACAGAACAACCTAAAAAGCCGATTGTAAGCAACAAGGCGGCCAAAATAGATATAAATATTTTCTTCATTTTGTTCCCATAAAAATTTTTCCATACCGGTTTCTTTATCAAGAAACTAAGGTAAAAATTAGCTTAAAAGATTTTAATAATCAACAGATTGATAAAACAAGGGTATACACACACTAATTATATTAATAAATATATTTTAAAATATTTAATATTAATAATAAGCATGTTGATATGTTGATAAGATATATAAATCATTTTTTTTAACGATATTAAACATAAATTTTTATTAGTTTGTGTTGATTACTTTTTAGTTTTATGGAGTTATCAACGGCATGTGAAATAAACAATCCTTTTCAACAAGATGTTACCGGTTTAATAACAAGTTTCCCACACACTTTAAAAACAAAAAAAGCTCAACAGATGAGCTTTTTAATAGTGTAATAAATTTTTTGTTAGGAACAATTGATTTCAATGTTGTTTTTTAACGTGTTTATTTCGTCGTTCAATTTAAAGTCGGCGTTTTTCATTTCTTCTACGCTTGAACACGCGTGAATAACCGTAGAATGATCTCTTCCGCCAAAGTGAAGCCCGATAGTTTTTAAAGATGATTTTGTTAATTCTTTTGATAAATACATGGCAACCTGGCGCGCAAGAACAACTTCTTTTTTTCTTGTTTTGTCCCTTACTTTGTTTTCATCAATTTTATAATGATCACAAACTATTTTAGTAATACTTTCTATGGTTATGTGTACTTTTCTATCAGTAGCAATTTCTTTAACCGTTTTTTTTGCCAGTTCCAAATTGATTTCTTTGGAGTTTAAAGACGCGTTTGCCAGGAGCTTTATTAAACAACCTTCTAACTCTCTTATGTTTGAAGTGATGTTGGTTGCAATATATTCAATGATGTCGTTAGAAATTGACATCCCGTAATCATCGGCCTTCCTTTTTAGAATGGCTATTCTTGTTTCAAGTTCCGGCGGTTGAATATCGGCGGTTAGCCCCCACTGGAATCTTGAAACCAATCTTTCGTCAAGCCCTTTTAGTTCTTTCGGTGGTTTATCGCTTGAAAGAATTATTTGTTTTCTAGCCTGGTGAAGGTTATTAAAAATATGAAAAAACAGATCCTGTGTTTTTTCTTTTCCGATAAGAAATTGAATGTCGTCTATAATAATAACGTCCATCTTTCTGTAGAAGCTTTGAAATTCACTTACCTTATTGGATTGGATAGCTTCAACAAACTCAACGGTGAAACTATCAGAAGAAAGGTATATTACTCTTTTTTCGGGAAAATTAAGTAAAATTTTATTTCCAATTGCCTGAATAAGATGTGTTTTGCCCAAACCAACCCCGCCGTAAACAAAAAGCGGATTAAAGGATGTACCACCAGGGTTATCACTAATCGCTCCCGCGGCAGCCCTTGCCAGCTGGTTGCCTTCTCCTTTTATAAAATTTTCAAAAGTATATCTGGGGTTAAGATAATTTTCGAAATC
>DAIERC010000364.1 GCA_027347125.1 Ignavibacteriales bacterium | reverse complement strand
AGATTCTTCACCCGGATTAGATGATGAAACTTTGGGTTCCAGTACTATTAGAGTAAATGTTAACATCAACAACATAAAAGTAAGCGGAATAGAATTAAGCTTAACTTACGGTGATCCCTCGAGTCCTTTATCCGGTTATTTTAACGGATCGCTCATTCACGCTTACGGCACCGGCCCGGTATCAGGCGGATTTATTCCTTCCGATAGTTCCACGGCGCCTTTCGATCTGGATCATGATCAAAGATTATCGATGGTTGTCGGGTTAAATTATCAACCGCAGGATTGGTTCTTAAATCTTGTAGCGGTTTACGGTTCTGGTTTGGCAAACGGTAATAATAATTACTCCTTTAAAACCGGGCTTTTTGATTTTAACCAGGCAGCGCATACCGCGCCTTCGTGGATACTTAATTTATCGGGCGGTTATATCTTTAATATCGGCAACGGGCATAAACTTGAACCGTCGCTTTACGTATCTAACTTGCTCGATCATGCTCATTTAATAAAAGGCGCATTCTTTAGCGGCGCAAGCTTCGAGGAAAGAAGGAATGTTACGTTCAAGATTAAATATGAACTGTAGTAAGATTGCATGAACGCATGTTTGTATGTTCTTGAACTTATCCTTGTTGAACGCTGACAGTAATTTATCGTTATTGAGTTATTAATTGTTTTATATGTGAATTGCTGATTGCATCGATTGTATTAACTTGATCTTGTTTTCGTCGAAGGTGAGTATGCTTTTGGCTGAGAATTAATAGTATTATTTTGAGCTGTGATATGTGTTAAGAATAACTTATTCAAGTTGTTGTACTAATTCTCTAAATTGACAATAAAGCTATTTTTGGATAAGTTTGACAAATTAAAAATTAAATTAAATCCCAATGATTGAACAATATATTCCTGTTTTCATGGTACTAGGGTTTGCGATTATTTTTGCTATCGGAACCGTTGCTGCCTCTGAAATTTTCGGTCCTAAAAGGCCCAGTCAAGCGAAGCAATCAACTTATGAAAGCGGCATGAGGCCTGTCGGTACAACGAACGAAAGAGTATCGGTAAAATATTATTTGGTTGCGATGTTCTTTATAGTTTTTGACCTTGAAGTAATTTTTGTTTATCCCTGGGCGGTAGAATTTAAGAAAATGTTTAGCGAGCTGGGTATTTCTGTTTTTATATCTATGTTAATATTTTTGATTGTGCTCGAACTAGGATATCTATATGTGTTTAAGAAAGGTGGTTTTAAATGGGATTAGAAGCTAAACTTACTGATGACGGTTTTTTTACTACAAAATTAGATGCGATAATCGAGTGGTCTAGAAAATATTCTGTTTGGCCAATGCCTATGGGAATTTCATGCTGCGCAATTGAAATGATGGCTGCCGGCGATCCAAAGTACGATATAGCGCGCTTCGGTTCCGAAGTAATGAGGTTTACGCCAAGGCAGTGCGATTTGATGATTGTTGCCGGAACAGTTACATACAAAATGTCGCATGTAGTACGAAAAATTTACGACCAGATGCCCGACCCGAAATGGGTAATTGCAATGGGCGCTTGCACATCTTCAGGCGGCATGTACCGTTCTTATAATGTTGTGCAGGGCATAGATCAATTTCTTCCTGTGGATATTTATCTCGCCGGTTGTCCGCCGCGTCCGGATAATCTCCTAAACGCTTTAATTCAAATACAAGATAAAATTGGGAAGACCAGGGCAAAAGATTTCCAAGATATAAAACTTCCCGAATTAACCGTTTTACAGAGCAATTAAAATATGGATTTAAAAGAAATAATAGCTCATCTATTAAAAGAAAATTTTCCCGGTGTAAATGTGGAGCTTATCGAATATAAAAATGAGCTTACTTTGCGCGTGGAAAAACAGCATATTGTAAAAGTTTGCAAATTCTTAAAAGAAAACGCCGACCTTCAATTTACTCTTTGCGAAGACATTACCGCCATTGATTGGGCTAAACGAAAAAATAGGTTTACAGTTGTTTATCATATCTTCTCTTTAAAAAGTAAAAATAGGCTAGCTGTAAAAGTTGATGTTGATGAATCCGATTGTTCAATAGATTCCGTTGCTTCCGTTTGGAAAACCGCCAACTGGCACGAAAGAGAAACTTATGATATGTACGGGATAAAATTTAGTAACCATCCCGACTTAAGAAGAATGTACATGCCGGAAGAGTTTGAATATTATCCGTTGCGTAAAGATTTTCCCGTTATGGGAATTCCGGGGTCACTTCCACTTCCCAAGAAATAAAAGAGGTTAAGCCGAAGGCTATCAAGTATGGAAAGATTAACTAAAGACGATGTTCACCCGAAAATTTTAGAAGCATTATTAGATGCCGATACGGATATTACCGTTGATGATGCGCTTGAAAATGAAATGATTCTTAATATGGGGCCGCAGCATCCAGCAACACACGGCGTTCTAAGGTTACTGTTAAGGCTGGATGGCGAAACAGTTGTTGCTTGCGTTCCCGAATTAGGATACCTGCACCGCGGCTATGAAAAGATGGCTGAGAATATGTCGTATTACGAATTTATTCCTCACACCGATCGGCTAGATTATCTTTCGCCAATGGCCAATAATGTTGCGTGGGTTTTAGCCGTTGAAAAGCTTGCGGGAATTGAAGCTCCGCCGAGAGCCCAATATATACGCATGATGGTTTCCGAGCTTGCCAGAATTGCCTCGCATCTTGTTGCGATCGGCGCGCTTGCTATGGATGTTGGCGCTTTAACGGTGTTCCTGTGGACGTTAAGAGAAAGAGAAAAAATTCTTGATATATGGGATATTTTGTGCGGCGCACGTTTTACAAACAGTTATACAAGAATTGGCGGTGTTGCCAACGATATTCAGCCCGAAGCTCTTGCAAAAGTTAAATGGTTTATAAATCAGTATGAAGAAAATCTTGACGAATGCGAAAGACTGCTTAACACAAACAGGATTTTTGTTGAAAGGTTGGATGGGGTAGGTGTAATTTCAGCTAAAGACGCGATTGATTACGGTTTAACAGGACCAAGCCTTAGAGGCAGCGGCGTAGAATTGGATCTAAGAAGAGCTACTCCTTATCTCTTTTATAATGAAATGGATTTTAAAGTAGTTACTTATCCGGAAGGTGATTCGCTGTCAAGATATTTTGTAAGAGCGGATGAAACCAGAGAAAGCATTAAAATTATTCGCCAGGTACTTGATAAAATGCCTCAGGGAGATACGCTGCTTAATCAACCCAAAAAAGTTCTTCCAAAGAAGACGGAAATATACTCACGCATGGAAGAACTTATTCACGATTTTATGATTGTTAATTTCGGAATAAATCCTCCGGCAGGAGATGTTTATTCCGCCGTTGAAAACCCTAAAGGAGAACTTGGATTTTACTTTGTTAGCCAGGGTGAAGGCCGCCCGTGGAAGTGCAAAATCCGCTCACCCTCGTTTGTTAACCTACAGGCTTTGCCTCATCTGGTAAAAGGGCAAATGGTTTCGGATGTGGTTGCAATTATAGGAAGTATTGATCCTGTTATGGGCGAAGCGGACAAGTGACAATTAAAAATTAAAAATTGAAAATTTAATGGAATTCAAATTCACAGAAGAAAATCTTAAAAAGATTGAAGAGGTACTAAAAAAGTATCCCGAGAAGAAACCCGCAGTTATGCCGGTGCTTTATATTGCGCAGGAACAAAACGGATTCATCTCTGGCGAAGCGATGGCTGAAGTTGCATCTGTTCTTGAAATGACAAAAGAGGATGTGCTCGGGGTGGTTACGTTTTATACCATGTTCCATCAAAAGCCGGTAGGAAAGTATCATCTTCAAGTTTGCACCAATGTTTCATGCATGCTTAGAGGCGGTTACCGTATTTATGATTATGTAAGAGAAAAATTAAAAATAGAAAACGGCGGCCTTACGGAAGATAATCTTTTTTCACTTGAGGAAGTTGAGTGCATGGGCTCTTGCGGTACGGCGCCTATGATTGCGGTTAATGAAGACTTCTATGAAAACCTGGACCTCGAAAAAGTAGATCAAATTTTAGAATCCTTAAAGCAAAAGAATTAAATGGAAAAGATTGTATTACCGGATATAAAAGATTTTCATCTTATAGATGTTTATGTTAATAACGGCGGGTATTCAGCCGCTAAAAAAGCTTTTGGACAAACACCTGATGATATAATAGACCAGGTAAAAAAATCCGGTCTGCGCGGCAGAGGCGGCGCTGCTTTTTCCGCGGGCTTAAAGTGGAGCTTTATGCCTAAGACAACAGATAAGCCGAAATATCTTTGTATAAACGGCGACGAAAGCGAACCGGGATCTTTTAAAGACAGGCAAATTTTTGAATTTAATCCGCATCAATTAATTGAAGGTATTTTAATTGCCGCCTATGCTATTCATGCAAAAATAACATACGTTTATATTCGCGGCGAATATCATAAATGGGTTAAACTTTTCCAGAAAGCTCTTGATGACGCTTACGCTGCCGGTTACGTTGGCGATAAAATGAAAGATACTTTCGGTACGGATTTCTCCGTTAACATTTACGTTCATAAAGGTGCGGGCGCTTATATATGCGGTGAGGAATCGTCGCTTATGAATTCTATCGAAGGTAAAAGAGGATACCCAAGGGTTAAACCGCCCTTCCCGGCTCAAAACGGTTTATGGGGCTGCCCAACTACAATTAATAATGTTGAAACTATTACAAACGTTCCGCCTATTATTAATAAAGGCTGGGAGTGGTTTTCCAAAATCGGCGAGCCGAAACATCCGGGTACACTTTTATTCGGCGTAAGCGGCCATGTAAATAAACCCGGTGTATACGAATTACCTTCCGGTGTGCTTTTGACCGATCTTATTTATAACATAGCCGGCGGTGTTCCCGGTAATAAAAAAATTCTTTGTGTAATACCCGGCGGTTCTTCAATGCCTCCGTTAAGAGGGGATCAGCTTGAAGGCGTTAAGATGGATGCCGAATCGTTGAAAGCAGCAGGATCATCCATAGGCACCGGCGGAGTTATGGTTATGGATGAAGATACCGATCTTGTAAAAGTACTTGCAAGAATTTCCAAATTCTATCATCATGAAAGCTGCGGCCAATGTACCCCTTGCCGCGAAGGAACAGGCTGGCTGCAAAAAACACTCGACCGTATAGCCAGAGGCGAAGGTTCAACTAAAGACCTTGATCTTTTAATAAGCATCGCAAGTAATATCGAAGGCAATACAATATGCGCCCTAGGCGAAGCAGCCGCGTGGCCTGTTAGATTTACGGTAACAAGATTTAGGGATTACTTTGAAGCAAGAGTCGGAAAATCAGTTGAATTACCTGTCGCCAACAAAGTTCATTCGATGCGTCACACGGCGATTCCGTTAGCCGAAATAAAAAATTGATCTAATGTAAAAAGTCAAACGCGAAATATGAAAGAAATATTTTATACGTATTACCTTTCACGTCTCACATTTGACTTTTGACATTTCGCTTTCCTTATTTAGCTGTGCGCATTCCCATTTCCCTGTCAAGTAAAAATAATCCGTTTTTTGTATCGCCAACCAGTTTTATCTTTTTAAGTATTTTGTCGGCGGTTGCTTCTTCTTCAACC
>DAIERC010000347.1 GCA_027347125.1 Ignavibacteriales bacterium | reverse complement strand
CGCAGAAGCGGGGGTTCCGGCTGGAATTGTGCGCCAAAAGATTATGATGAAACGTAGCGCCCATCCCACCCCATATTCCTCCGTAGCCGTGGTTTCCTTTTGAATGATATGAACGATAAAGACTTTCGCTGATAATGCACCACTGCATTGTGAAATTATTATTATCGTAGAAGCTCGCGGCTTCATCAATTGACCAGCTGAAGGAACAATGATCAATAATTATATTGCTGTAGGTTCCCATACCATGCGCAGCATCGTCTTCTACATGAAGCGGTAAACCGAGAGAATTAAGCTTCGGTTTGCCGGAGGAATCACGAACAATTGTTGTATCACCCAACCGGCTGCGTATGAACCTAATAATAACGTTATTTGCCTGAACAGAAAGTGTGTAGTTGCTTAAACAAATTCCATCGCCAGGAGCAGTTTGACCGGCTATTGTTACATCACCTTTACTTATCTTTAAATAATCCTTCAACGGTATATTACCGGAGACTTTAAAAACAATTGTTCTTTTACCGGATTGATTAACGGCCCATCTTAAACTGCCTATGCTTCCGTCGTCTTTAAGATTTGTAACTTCATATACGGCGCCGCCGCGGCCGCCGGTTGTATAACGTCCGTATCCTTCCGCGCCGGGAAAGGCAACCAATTGCGCCTTAGTAGTTGTTGATGAAAAAATACCGATTGCTACGCCAATCAATAAATAAAAAAATGTTCTGTTAAATTTTATTTGCATTTCGTTTCTGTTTTTGATGATATGTAAATTCATATTCCCAGTTGAAAAATTTTAACGGTTACACCACTTTCATGCTAAGCGTACCATCGCCTAAAATTTCCATCCTGTTAATAAAATTCCGGATGAAAACAACGCCGAACAATTATACATAACTCTCGATGCAACTTGATAAATTTGGGAAAGAATTTATTATTCGGTTGGTACATAAAATATTTACAAAAAATAAAATTTGTTAAAATATCCGCATGGAATAAATCTTTTATAAAGTATTAATAATAGAGGCACTCTTTCTTAAACAGCAAATCATTAAGAAAGAGCGCTCTCTAAATCAAGGTTGAATCGGGAAAAAACCTTTTTGGAATATTACTTAATCAGCAGCATTTTTCTCGTCATGCTTTGTTCGCCGCTAATCAAGCGGTAAATATACATACCGGAAGGCAGGTTGGTTGCGTTAAATGTAACACTGTAATTACCTGCATTTTTGTAGTCGTTAACCAAAGTTGTTATTTCTTGACCAATAATATTATAGACGGTTAGTTTAGTCATGCCTGCTTTATTCAAGGAATAAGAAATATTAGTCGAAGGGTTAAACGGATTTGGATAATTCTGGGCCAATGAAAATTCAGTTGGTATTTGATCAACAGATTCAACTGAAGTCGCAGGCGTTGTCGTTCCGGAAATTGAAACGTTTTGCATCAGAAAATATTTTGAATTTGACGCCGAAGAACTTTTGTACCAGGGATAAATCCTAAATCGAAATTTCTCGCCGTTCTTAACTGTGAAGTTTACACCGTAGGCGTAAGCCGTATCCATTGGATTAGAGGTGTAATAGCTGAATTGTTTTAACATAAAAATGCTGGTGTTAAGCTGCTGGAGTGTTGCAAATGCAGTATCAGTACCGCCAAAATAAACGTTGGCTCTCATGTTATTGGTACCCATACCGCCAATCCATCCCTTAACACTGTCTACAGTAAGATCATAACCGGCTTTAGGGGAAACAACGAACTCAACATATAAACTGTCTATCTGGTCGTCGGTATTATTTAAAGGCCAGCTGTATTGTTTACCGCTTGCATCTTTTCCTAAATACCACTGAGATTGATTTGGACCGAGCGGACCAGGCAATACCGATGAAGTATTGTAAGTCTTCACGGTTAATCCGCCAAATCCCAAGACGGAATCTGCATCAACATTGCCGGTGATAGTAGCTTGTCTATCGCCAACTAACTGCCAATTAACAACGGCGCTGGTTTGCGCAAACAGGTTTGCCGTTCCTAGAAAAAGGGTTACCACTAGGATAAAAATAGTATGTGTTTTTTTCATTGTGTGCCTCATTTTTGTTAAACAGATTATTACATGGAATTATCATTATTGAAATAAATTTTAACATTCCCTACTCTATGCCGCATTCCACATTTAATTTTATGGAATAAAATACCGACATTACTGCTAAACTTAATTGATAACTTTATCGGTTACTAAGGTTACAAAAAAATATTCTCTTGTCAAGTCATATTTTAATGGAATACGAATTCAAGGTATAACCATAACTAATTTTTCTCTTCCTTGAATAATTTACCATTGATAAAGACATTTTCCGTCTTTAATTTATCAACGTTTTCAATTTCCGAGGCTTCTTTGACTTCCCTGAAATTGCAATTCTTTATGTTAATATTATGAATTTTAGAATTATCCAGGCCGACGAAATAAAATGCTTGATGACTGTTAGTACTGCTTACGTTTTCAATTTCGATGTTGCGCCAGACCGGGAGAAAGCCCCCGTTACTTCCTTCGGCAGGTTCATATTTCATATCGAAGTGAGCCACGGTTTTAACCTCGCCGATTTTTATATTTCGGATAAAAACATTCTCAATAAGACCGCCTCTATAAGTATTGGATTTTAGTCTTATTGCCCTATCCAGATTTGGCGAATCCATTTTGCAGTTTTCCGCAAAAACATTTTTGCAGCCGCCGGAAATTTCGCTTCCGATGGTAACACCGCCGTGGCCGTCTTCCATTTTGCAGCCTTGAATCACGATATTCTCGCTGGGGACGCCTATTCTTCTGCCGTCGTTGTTTCTGCCGGATTTAATAGCAATACAATCGTCGCCGTTTTTAAACTTGCAGTTTTTGATTAAAACATTTTTGCAGGAAGAGGGATCGCAGCCGTCTGTGTTTGGGCCGGTTCCAATTGTTGATACGTTTATAATAGAAATGTTTTGCGAGAGAACGGGATTTAAAACCCACATCGGAGAATTGAGAAACGTTACATCTTTCAAAAGAATGTTTTCGCATTTGTAAAACTGCACAAAGTTAGGACGAAGATATCTGCCGGCTCCGAAAATTCTTTTTTCTACCGGAACATTTTCATTATTCATTTTTACCAGGAGCGGTCTGCCTGAACTATCTTTTTGGCTCGGCATATTTTTTTCCCATCCGAATTCCTTACTTCCTTTCCATGCCCACCAATTACTGCTGCTTGCCTGTCCGTCGAATGTTCCTTTACCTGTTACCGCAATATTTTTTTGACCGTAAGCATAGATTAGCGCCGAGTAATTATAACACTCCATCCCCTCCCAGCGAGTAAAGACAACGGGCAGGTAATCATCGGGATTGGTACTGAATTTTACAACGGCTCCATCTTCAAGGTGAAGCTCTACATTGCTTTTCAAATGGATGGGGCCATTTACAAAATAGATTCCTTTAGGAATAATAACCCTGCCGCCGCCGGCTTCATTGCACTTGGATATTGCTTTATCTATAGCGGGTTTGCTGTCGGAATTTTCACCTGCAGTCGCACCGAAATC
>DAIERC010000294.1 GCA_027347125.1 Ignavibacteriales bacterium | reverse complement strand
ACGGAAAATCAAATTAAGCTTCACGCAGCTCATCAAAAATCTGATGGAACAGTTTTGCACTGGTGGCATCCTATTTCAGATACCGGTCTTGAAACAAAAATGACTGACGATCTTTTGTGGCTGCCTTTCTTGATGATCCATTATCTCAAAGAAACAAATAACTACTCTCTCTTTGATGAAGAAATAGAATATTACGACAAAAAGGATATTAAAGAATCTATCTATGTTCATTGCTTAAAAGCGATCGATAAAGTTCTTTCAAGATTTAGCGAAAGAGGAATACCTCTTATCGGCGCAGGCGATTGGAACGACGGTTTAAGTGCAGTCGGTCTTGATATGAAAGGTGAATCTTTCTGGTTGGCTGAATTCTTATACTACATCTTAGTTCACTTCGTTGACATAAGTAATGAGAAAAAAGATATTTCTTCATCTGAAAAATTTCACAAGGCTGCCGGAGAATTAAAAGCTTCATTTCAAAAATATGCGTGGGACGGGGAATGGTTTGCAAGAGCCACTAAAGATAACGGCGAAGTTTTGGGCAGCTCCAAATGTGAAGAAGGAAAAATTTATCTGAATGCTCAGACGTGGGCAGTCTTAAGTAAAATTGGAGAACCGGATAAAAATAAATTAGCTATGGAATCGCTTAAAAAATTCTTGTTGAAGAAAAACGGACCGCTGCTTCTTTATCCCGCTTATACCAAACCCGATAAATACATTGGATATCTTTCAAGGTATGCAGCAGGCAGAAGAGAGAACGGCGGCGTTTATACGCATGCCGCAACATGGGCAATCTGGGGCTTCGCAGAATTGAAGGATGAAATACTGCCTTATGAAATATTCAAACAATTAGCCCCTATTTACAACGGCATGAATCCCGAAGAATATCAAGCTGAACCCTACGTTACTCCCGGCAACATTGACGGTCCCGATTCGCCGCATTATGGTAGAGGCGGATGGACCTGGTACACAGGCTCGGCTGCCTGGTTCCAAAAAGTAATTGTCGATTGGATACTCGGAATAAGAGCGGAAAAAAGCGGTTTGGTAATTGACCCACGCATTCCGAAAGAATGGAAACAATATTTAGTAAAAAGATTATTTCGCGGCTCGGTATACATTATTAATGTTTACAATGAAAATCATGTCTCCTCTGGTATAAAGCGCATTGAGGTTGACGGAGTTACCATAAAAGGTAACCTTATTAAGCCTTCGTCCGGTAAAGGGATTTTCAATGTTAACGTATATTTAGGGCAGGCTGATGAACAAAATATTGACTCTTATTCTTCGACAAATACTCTTCGATTAAGTCCAAATGAAAAGTAAAGAAAAAAATATTCTTTCACTTAACGGCAATTGGTTTTATGTAAAAGATGCCGGGGAAAATTTAACGGTAGACGACCTTCGCAGCCGGCTAACCAAGAACTCTAAACTTGAAAAGATGCGTCTGCCGTTGAACTGGGAGCTTGGCGGCCTGCATAACTTTAGCGGAGCTGTTTGGTTTGTAAAATATTTTAACCCGCCGGATGATGAAATAGATATCGCAAACGATACCGTAAGCGGTAATTTGAATCTCCTTAAATTCATGGGCGTTGATTATACCGCCGATGTTTGGCTGAATTGGAATTATCTTGGCAAACATGAAGGCTACTTTGCACCTTTTTATTTTAACGTAACCGATCATATTCTCAACAAAAATGTTCTTGTGGTTAAGGTTTCATCTCCTTATGAATTACCCGGAAAAGTTTGGCCGGACCGAAAACAACTTATAAAAGGGATATTTAATCATCACGACTGCAGGCCCGGCGGCACAAGCTTGCAATTTGGACAAGACCAAAACACCGGCGGAATTTGGAACGATGTTTTACTTTATTTTGGTTATAAAATTTATCTTGAGAATATAAAAATTACTTCCGCTCTCACCGTTTCAAAAAATAAAGCGGCTGTATCCATAAAGATTAAATATTTGTCGGCGGAAAGCAGTACGGAAAAAATAAAAATTAATTTTAAGATTACCTCGCCTGATAACGAAACAAAAGTTTACCAAAAGTTTTTTCAATTTGGCGCCGTCAAAGGTGAATTAAATTATCGCATGGAAATTAATGGCCCACAATTGTGGTGGAGTTGGGACTTAGGCAAACCCAATCTTTACCGCATAACAATTTCTTCCGGAAGCTTTGAACAATATGAACAAAATTTTAGCATACGCCATCTTAATTTAGACGGGAGCAGTCAATTTTTCATTAACGGTAAGCGGCTATTTCTTAGGGGGACGAATATCATCCCCGCGCAATTTTTAAGCGATCTGACAAAAGAAAAAATTAAAAAAATCGTTTCTTTAATAAAAGAAGCAAACATAAATATTGTTAGAGTTCATGCTCACGTAAACAAAAAAGAACTTTATGAAGAATTCGATAAGCAGGGCATCTTAGTATGGCAGGATTTCAGCCTGCAATGGACTTACGACGCTTCGGAATCATTTAAAGCAAATGCGATTAGGCAGATTAAAGAGATGGTTAACCATCTTTACAATCATGCTTCGATTGCTTTCTGGTGCTGCCATAACGAACCCGGTGAACAGATTAAAACTCTTGATCCTTTTTTGGAAAAGGCAGTGCTGTCCGAAGATACATCACGTATAGTTCGAAGAGCCTCAAATTACGAAGAGCATCCCTACGACGGCTGGTACTGGGGAAAGAAGGAACATTTTATTGCCGCACCTATGGGACCGCTTGTTACAGAATTCGGCGCGCAAGCGCTTCCGGATATAAAGTCGTTAAAAAAAATTATTCCTGGTGAAAAATTATTTCCGCCGGATTGGAAGGCATGGGAGTATCATAATTTTCAGACCGATCAAACATTCAACGTAGCTCAAATCGAAACCGGAAACTCTTTAGATTCTTTTATAAGGAATTCCCAACAGTATCAAGCCGGACTAATAAAGACGGCGATAGATTTTTACAGACGGGAAAAAAATGACGGTATAACCGGGATATTTCAGTTTATGTTTATCGATTGCTGGCCATCGATCACCTGGTCGGTTATCGATTACTACGGTGAAAAAAAACCTGGTTATGAAATTTTAAAATCATCGTATAAGCCTGTTTATGTTTCCGTATTCTTGAAACAGAG
>DAIERC010000286.1 GCA_027347125.1 Ignavibacteriales bacterium | reverse complement strand
GGAAACCCTTTATTGAAAACAGCCCAAGCATGGAATTATGAAGTTAATCTTTCTTTCTTTGGCAACAACATTGGCTTAATTTCTGTATCTGCATTTTACAAAGATATTACCGATATGTATCATGTATTAAACGGAATAAATACTTCCGGTAATTCACTGATCGAATCTTTAGGATTAAAATGGAAAACCTTATTTAACGGCACTTACTCTTTAACAGTTCCATATAATTCACCTCAGGCAACAAAAGTTTGGGGCTTTGAATTCGAGCATCAAATTAATTTTACATTCCTTCCCGGTTTTTTACAAAATTTTGTATTGTCATATAATGCGTCGCTTGTTCGTTCGGAAACGCATCTTATCTCGGCAAGAACAGATACTACTGTTTATTATATTCCTGAACTTCCAGGTATTCCTTTTTACAAATTTTCCGATCGCGCGATTGATATAAAACAACAGTTAGAAGATCAACCGGAATTCTATGGAAATATTTCACTTGGTTATGATATTGCCGGCTTCTCAGGCAGAGTTTCTCTCTTCCATCAGTCTGAATATAATCTTTCATTTACGCCAAGCGGAAGAGGCGATCAGATTGTAAACGCGTATACAAGAGTTGATTTGGCGTTAAAACAAAGAATTAATGAGCATCTATCGGTTCTTTTGAATGTTCAAAATCTTACTAACATAAAAGAAGGAACTTCAATATACGACAGAGTAAACGGATACAAAATTCTTAACACGAATGAAACATACGGAGTAACCGCTGATTTTGGTGTTATTTTAGAATTATAACGATTAACAAAGTTTAATTAAAAATAAGAGTTCATGATTTTTGAATTTATAAAATTAATTTTCTCAAAAGGAGGTGTATAATAGTAGAGAATTAAATCTTTTTTGCAAAAATTAATACTTAAACCAAAACTTAAAGGAGGCAATATGCTATATAGAAAATACAGTGGCATAACATTCGTTCTTTTATTGTTACTATCTGTGTCATTATATGCACAAGATGTAGTGAAGCTTATTCCGTATAATGGAACAGCGGGATCCTACTTTATGGCGCAGATAAAAGCCGATACGGCTGCAAACCATGGCATTCCCGCAAATCGCGTTTATGAATTGCAGCGCGGCGGTATTTACCTGAACACTGAAGTTTTTAACGTTCCTGCCGGTAGTACATTACGTCTTACTGCCAGCACCGGTACAGAAAGAAGACCGGTAATTTTCCAATATCCTACCGGTACCGGTACAAGCCCCCAGAATCCTCCAGGAAACTTATTTGTTTTGCAGGGCGGAAGTTTGAATATGAAAAACATTATTGTTTCAGGATATTTTGAACCTGTCGATTCTAATTTTAATAACGTTCAAGGCGGCCTCATTAATACAACTCAAGTTGGCTCTTCTATTTATATAGACAGTTGTATTTTGACTAATATTAACGGCCAGCACGTTAGAACCGGTAGTGCTACATTTACTATCCAGGTTACCAATTCTATTTTTGCAAACATGGGCGCTTTAAGTAGATCTAATTTTGGTGCCGGTAAAGGTTTCGATTTACGCGAAGCATCGTGCGATTCTTTAATTCTTGTTAATAATACTTTTGTTAATTATCAATACCGTGTTGTAAGGCATTATAATTTTAGCAACCCTGCGGCCGGTACGGGAGGTATCGGATACTGTATAATTGATCATAACTCTTTTATTAATGGTATGGGCTTTCACGGGCTTCTCTCGATGGGAAACGTTGGTTCGCCTGTAATTATTACAAATAATCTTTTCCAGGATGCTTTTGCTGCGGGTGAAGATTCGGCTGATGCCACACGTACTTTTGAATGGGCAAACACCGGAGAAAAATATCCCAACGGAAATAATAGAATGTCATGGATTTTCGGAGCGCCGAACGATACTACTGATTGGATTATAAAGAATAATTACTATAGTATTTCCGATTCTGGTCAGGCATTTCTTAATACTTATAATCTTACGGAAAATACGCCGCTTTCATGGAATATAAATACAAGGCTTGGCGCCGATTCTGTTACGGCTTTTACCAAAGAAAATATTACTCTAAAAAATATCCCTATGTTGATGACGGATTTAATGCGCTGGTATCGCTCTCCGAACGGCGGAAACATGACAAAAAATACTCCTTCGTCATTATGGAATAGAGCAACAGATGATATGGACCGTAGAGGTTATAAATTCTATTCGGATTCTATGGACGCATCTTATTCTACCTCATTGGCAGCATATACAGCCGCAGATGGCGGTTATCCTGTTGGCGATCTTAACTGGTTCCCGGCTAAACATGCTCAATGGATTCAAAACCCAACGGCAGTAGAAAAATATAATTCTAATGTTGTTGTTTCCGATTACCAGTTAGAGCAAAATTATCCTAACCCGTTCAACCCGTCAACAATTATTTCATATGCTTTGCCTAAAGCGTCTATTGTTTCGTTAACTATTTATAACGCTTTGGGACAGGAAGTAATGAGCCTTGTGAATAACGAGAGTCAGGCTTCCGGCAAATACAACGTAACATGGAACGGAAAAGATTCATTCGGCAAGACATTATCGAGCGGTATATATTTCTATCAATTAAGAACGAATAACCAAACATTATCTAAAAAAATGATGTTGCTGAAATAATTTACCTAAGAGAAAAAACATAAGGGCTGCTCTAAAAAGTTTAGTAATTTTTTAGGCAGCCCTTCTTTATTAAATTACGAAATATATGCCCTTAGCATCCACGCCATTTTTTCATGAGCTTCCATCAAGCCTGTTAGAAAATCCGCGGTACCTACGTCTTCGTATTTATCAGTGGTCGCGGCTATATCTTCCCTTAAAAGCCTGATCAGGGTTTCATGGTCGTTTAAAAGATTTTGAATCATCGCTTCTTTGCCCGATGCTTCTTCGTCTTCACTTAACCTGGCAATCTTAATAAATTCTTTAAGCGAGCCTAATGACCAATGCCCCAGCGCTCTTACTCTTTCCGCAATGTCGTCTACGGCTCCATCTAACTGGTCATACTGGTTTTCAAAAAATTTGTGCAATTCCTGGAAGTTACTGCCTACAACATTCCAATGATAGTTCCTGGTTTTTGTATATAATATATATTCGTCCGCTAATAAAACATTTAACAATGTCGCTACTTTTTGTGCGTTGCTTTCCGAAATTCCTATATTGGTTTTCATCATTAATCCTTTCGATTTTTTCAATTACTTAATTATATCATGTTTGTTTAACTGAAATAAAAATAGAACAATACACATATACCCGCAAATAGATAGTTTCTATCGCATCATAAGGTTTATCTATATGTGTAATTTTTTATTAACATACATAATAACTTTTTATAATAAGGTGATTTAGGTCTTAAAGTTTTTTATTTTTACTTATCAAAACATATCTTTGAAACTCAAATCCTAAATCAAAAAAATATAGCCTTAAATGATGAAACAAAAAGCTCCGGAATTACTTGCGTTATTTATTTTCATAATGTTTTTTTCATTAGCCTCTTTCTCATGTAATAATAACGGGATTTCACCCGTTGATGATCTAGACGTGCAGATCGGGCAAATGTTAATGATCGGCTTCAGGGGATTTTCAATCGATCCCGGTAACCCTATTGTTTACGACTTAACCCAAAACCATATAGGCGGGGTTGTTCTTTACGATAAAGACGTAACAACGAACAGTTTCGAAAGGAATATAAAATCGCCCGAACAATTAAAGGCGCTTGTAGCCTCGGTTAAAAAATATTCTTCCATTCCTCTTTTAGTAGCCATCGACCAGGAAGGCGGTATGGTAAACCGGCTAAAAACAAATTACGGTTTTCCGCCTTCCGTATCCGAACAATATCTCGGCAATATTAACAATCCGGATACGACAAAAAAATATGCCGATGTTACCGCTTCCACGCTGGAGGATATGGGCATAAATGTTAACCTTGCGCCTGTAATTGATTTAAATGTTAATCCCGATAACCCGGTAATCGGCAAACTTGGAAGAAGTTTTTCTGCCGACGCTAATATTGTTACTAACAATGCGGAGGAGATGATACGGGTTTTTCATCAGCATAAAGTGCTTGCTACTTTAAAACATTTTCCAGGGCATGGAAGTTCTCAAACGGATTCGCATCTCGGTTTTACCGACGTAACAAACACCTGGTCGCGAATTGAACTTCAACCATATGTAAATCTTATAAACAGCGGCAACGCCGATTTAATAATGACCGCTCATATTTTTAACGCACATCTCGACCCGGAATATCCGGCCACTCTCTCCAAACATATTATCACCGGTATTCTTAGAGACAGCTTAAAGTACAACGGGGTGATAATCTCGGACGATATGCAAATGAAAGCTATAACGGATTACTTCGGGTTGGAAACCGCTATTCTAAATTCGATAAACGCGGGAGTTGATATTTTGCTCTTCTCAAACAATTCGGTATACGATCCTCAAATTGCAACTAAAGCCGTGCAAATAATAAAGAAGCTTATTAGCGAAAGGAAAATAAGCAGGGCCCGTATTTATGAATCGTACAGCAGGATAATGAACCTCAAAAGAAAAATTGAATAATGGATAAAGCAAAAACCATTCTTAAAAACATATTCGGATACGATTCGTTTCGCCCTTTGCAAAAAGAGATAATCGGAAACGTTTTGCTGAAGAACGATACGCTTGTTGTTATGCCTACCGGCGGCGGCAAATCTATTTGTTATCAAATTCCCGCTCTTCTTTTTGAAGGTTTAACGGTTGTCATTTCACCCTTAATTTCTTTAATGAAAGATCAGATAACGCAGTTAAGGCAAATAGGCATTAATGCCGCGCTGTTAAATAGTTCATTATCTTCAGAAGAGTACAAGTACAATTTAGAAAGCGTAAAAAATAAAACGGCAAAGCTTCTTTATATAGCGCCGGAATCACTGGCCAAAGAAGAAATTTTAAATCTTTTACTTTCAGTTAGTGTGGATTGCATTACTGTTGATGAGGCACATTGCATTTCCGAATGGGGTCATGATTTCAGGAAAGATTACCGGCAGCTTGGCAGCTTAAGAAAAAAATTTTCATCTGCTGTTTGCATCGGCCTTACAGCTACAGCCACGCCCAGGGTTCAAAATGATATCGTTCAAAATTTAGAAATGAAATCCCACAAAAGATTTCTCGGCAGCTTTGACAGGGAAAATTTGTTCTTACAAATAATACCGAAACAAAATCCTTTTGAACAAACCGTAAGCTTCTTAAACGAACACAAGAACCAGCCCGGTATAATTTATTGCTTTTCAAGAAAGCAGGTAGACGCGCTTCATGAAAAATTATCCGCACTTGGATTTTCTACCAGGCCTTACCATGCCGGCCTAAGTGATGATGAAAGAAATTTAAACCAGGATTTGTTTACTAGAGACGAGATCGAAATAATAATCGCTACAATAGCGTTCGGAATGGGAATAAATAAATCAAACGTACGGTTTGTTGTGCATTATGATTTGCCTAAAAATATAGAATCATATTATCAGGAAATCGGAAGATCCGGACGTGACGGGTTAAGATCCGATTGTCTTCTTTTGTTTAGCTATTCGGATATCGCGAAGATTAATTATTTTATCGATCAAAAAGAAAACGACAGCGAAAGGTTATCTGCAAAACTTCATCTTGAAGCAATGGTAAAGTATTCCGAGTCAGAAATATGTAGGCGCGTTCCGCTGATAAACTACTTCGGTGAAAAGTATGATAATAGCAATTGCGGTATGTGCGATAATTGTTTGGGCGATGAGAAAGAAAAGACCGACATTACGATTTACGCGCAAAAATTTTTATCTGCCGTTAAGCGTACAGGTGAAATTTTCGGCGCGGGTTATGTGATAGATATTTTACTCGGTAACGATAACGACAGGATTTTAAGCAATGCGCATCATAAACTTTCCGTTTTCGGCATAGGCACAGAGCTTAATAAAAAACAGTGGCAGTTGCTTGTGAGGCAGCTTATAAATAAAGAACTTCTTTCGCGCGATATCGAGTTCGGAAGTTTAAAGCATACACCCAAAACGACGAATGTTTTATTTAAAAACGAAAAGGTATTCGGTTTTATCAAAGTTCATAAAACTTCGCCGGCTAAATTAAAGCGGGCAGATAAATCATACGATACGGCATTGTTCGAACTTTTAAGACGGAAAAGAAAAGAGCTGGCGGAAGAAAGAGGCATTCCTCCTTACATTATTTTTTCGGATAAAACGCTGGCGGAAATGGCTTACCATTACCCGGCGGACGAAGAAAGTTTTTTACGTATTAACGGTATAGGAAACAAGAAAGCGGAAAGCTACGGAAATATTTTTTTACCGGTCATAAAAAAATATTGCGCTAAAAATAATATCAAAGAAGTGCGTGCGCAGATAAAAACAAATACCACAAAAAATCATCAACCCGAAAAACGGCATACGGTAATAGGCAAATCTTTTAAAGCCGGGGCTTCGATTGATAGATTGGCGGAGGAATATCAAGTTACCAAACAAACAATTGTAAGACATCTTGCAAAATTTGTTGATGAGGGAAATAAGATAAAAACTGAAAGTTTATTAAACGATCTGTCTATTCCCCGAGACAAACAGCAAATGGTAATTGAGGAGTTTAGTAAAGAAAGCATATCTAGTTTAAAACCTGTTTATTATAAATTTAATCAGGAAGTATCCTACGACGATCTTTATATCCTCAGAATTATTTTTAAATCCGGTAATTTGTAATTCCTTTAATGCCCCCGTTTGCCAAACCAACGCCGGGTTAATTTACTCGCTTTTTTATAATGCGAAATATTAAAAATGCCGCCCTTTGAAAAGACGGCATCTTCATTCTTGTACATCATTATCTAATTGCTGCGGTACTTATAAAACCGCCTCATGGTTTTTCTTTCTCTGTGTAAGTTTTATAATCGTTACATAAAATAAAGGAATAAAGAATATTGCCAGAAGCGTAGCCGTTAGCATTCCTCCAAATACCGTATAACCGATGTTAACGCGCGCATTGGCGCCGGCTCCGGTTGCAAGCATTAATGGAACAACACCCAGTATAAAAGCAAACGACGTCATCAATATAGGGCGAAGGCGAAGTTTAGCAGCTTCAACAGCGGCCTGCACCAAAGGAGTTCCGCCTTCATACTTCATCTTGCAATATTCAACTATCAGTATCGCGTTCTTTGCGGCCAGACCGATAAGAGTAACCATGCCTATTTGCGCGTATATACTATCCGACAGCCCGCCAATCTTTAACGACAGAAACGCTCCGAATATTCCTATAGGAACAGCAAGTAAAACAGCAAACGGCACCGACCAGCTTTCATACAGCGCGGCGAGGAATAGAAATACAAAAAGTATTGCTAACGCAAATATTATTGTGCTTGTATTGCCCGCTTCAATTTCCTGCAATGACGTTCCGGAAAATTGGTATGTATAACCAGGCGGCAAAATCCGGTCTGCGGTTGCTTGTAACGCTTTAATCGCATCGCCGGAGCTATAGCCGGGAGCTGCCGCACCGCTTATGCTCACCGATCTGTCCATATTATAATGCGTAATTACAGGCGCCGTAGTAGTCTGCTTAACATTAACAAGGGTATTTAACGGAACCATCTCGCCGTTTTTATTTCTTACGAAGTATTGCCCCAGCATTCCTATGTTTGTACGGAAATTGGAATCAGCCTGTGCGAAAACTTTGAATGTTTTATTGTATAACGTAAAGTCGTTTATATAGTAACCGCCCAGGAAAGTCTGGATTGTATTATTGATGTCGGATATCGACACGCCCATCATCTTCGCCTTTGTACGGTCTATTGAAAGCTCAATATCGGGATAATCAAAAGTAGCCGTAGTATAAGCCATCTGAATTTCCGGTCTCTTTTGCAATGCGGCTAAAAAATTATTTTGCACTTTCTTTAATTCGTTAATGGTACCGCTGCTTTGTTTTATTATAAAAGAAAAGCCCGTTGTAGTACCCAGCCCCGGTATGGGAGCGGGAGAAACAACTAAAAACTTTGCGCCTTTAATATGCGATGCCGCCGCCATTAACTGTTGCGCTATTGCTGATGACTCGGCGCGCTTGCCTGTTCGCTCGTCCCAATTCTTTAACCCGATAAAAGAAGTTCCGAAGTTGGAAAGCCTGGTCCTATTTAAGAGATTAAAATTAGGCGCTAGGAAATAATGTTCAACATACTTATTTTTTTTAAGAATTGCTCCGAACTCGTTCATTACTTCAACCGTTCTTTCGGTAGAAGCATCGGGAGGAAGCTGCGCAACCGCCATCAGCATTCCCTGGTCCTCGTCCGGTAAAAACGATGTAGGCGTTAATTTGGATAAGAGGCCCACACCCGCGTAGATTACTACAAGGAATACTAACATCAAAGGTGCTTTTTTAATTGTCTTCTTTACGCTTTCGCCGTAAGCCTCGATGCGTTTATCGAACCATAAATTGAATTTGTAAAACAACATGTATAACCCCCTGCTATGTTCATTAACAGGGTTGGGCTTAAGCATTAAAGAACATAATGCCGGGGTAAGAGTAAGCGCAACAAAAGCAGAGAGCACTACCGATACCGCAATGGTAACGGCGAATTGTTTATAAAGCATTCCGGTTATACCGGGCATAAACGCTACCGGTATAAATACCGCCGAAAGTATAAGCGCAATTGCCATTACAGGCCCGCCTACTTCGCTCATGGCGCGTATGGTTGCCTCTTTAGCCGATAGCCCGTACCTATCAATGTTATGCTGAACCGCTTCCACAACAACAATGGCATCATCTACAACAATACCGATGGCAAGCACCATCGCAAAAAGTGTAAGTGTATTAATTGAAAACCCGATTAAAGAAAAAACGGCGAATGTTCCGATAATTGAAACCGGTATGGCCATTAAAGGAATAAGAGTTGTTCTCCATGTTTGCAAGAAGAAGAATACCACGATTAAAACCAGCAGCAATGCTTCAAAAAGGGTTTTAACAACTTCGTTGATCGATACACTTACAAAACGGGTATTGTCAACCATGGTTGTCCATGCCACATCCTGCGGAAAATTTTTAGACAGCTCGTTCATTTTCGCTTTAACAAGGTCGGCAGTTTCCAGTGCGTTACTTCCGGGGGTTTGGTAAATCGCCATTCCGCTGCCTACTTTGCCGTTTACAAGCGGAGCGCCGCTGTAAGATGAAGAACCCAGTTCAACGCGGGCAATATCTTTTAGCCTGGTAACTGCTCCGTCT
>DAIERC010000257.1 GCA_027347125.1 Ignavibacteriales bacterium | reverse complement strand
TTGCACCTTGAAATTATACCGGAACAATCAACCGGGTTCGCAAATAATAACGATGAAGAAAAAGATGATTACGATTCAACATTATCTTCGGTTATACTTAATTATAAGTACGCAGGTGCATTAAACAAATCGCAATATTATGCCGACCCGTACGACACGCTGACCAGCTGGATAGATTTTTCAAAAACATATTTGAAGATAGGAACGGCAAAAAACGGTGTTTACCGGATTCAAAAAAATGATCTAGCCAATTACGGAATTTTATCTTCACAGATTGACCCTTCAACATTTAAATTGATCTCGCGCGGTATAGAAATACCGTTATTGATTCATTATACATCGGGCATTGATTGGGATTATCTTGAGTTTTTCGGTAGAAAAAATATGGGAAGTTCCGATTACAAACAGGTAAATAAAACAGGCCGGCCTTATAACGAATATTTAGACAGGTATTCCGATACAACAATTTATTGGCTAACATGGAACGGTAGTCCGGGAAAAAGAATAGACACAATGGCGGTAACAACAGGAATAGCACAAGACACGGTTACGGGCTATACCGAATCTGCCCATTACGAACAAAACCCATGGTTAGATTATTCGACTCAGGATCTTGTTAAAAGACAAGATCCCGAGTGGATTGAAAATGAAACCTGGGTTTGGGGGCAGCAGGGTGTTGGTACAATGCGTCTACCTTTCACCGTAACTGATGTTATACCTAACTCCAGCGCTGCTGTTTATTATAAAGTTCAGGACTTTGCATCGGATGTAGAGTTAAATGCACATGAAATAGGGTTAAGTATAAATTCTGACCCAACCGTTTACGATTCAACTTATATTAACAAATACCAGCAGAGTGTAATCAGCGCAGACATTTCAACAAACCTTATTAAAAGCGGAAACAATACACTGAACGCGATTTCTTATCCAACCGCCGCAACTATAAACTCAATTGAATACGATTGGTATGAAATTGATTATCCGCGTTACCTAAAGGCTGTTAACGATTCTTTGGAATTCCGGTTTACAAATATTTCCGGTTCCCAGCCGAAAGTTATAAAAGTTACCGGCTTAACCGGCGCCAATTACATATTGTATAAATTCGAAGGCGGGATAAAGAGAATAGATAATTTTAATATTTCCGGGAATACCTTAACATTTACGGATTCGGTTAACAATGGTGACGGTTATTATCTTATAAAAGAAGATAAGATTTTATCGCCCAGGATTTTCTATAAAAAAAACTTTACCGATATTGCCAGCGATTCGATACAGGCCGATTATATTTTATTAACATACCCCGACTTTTTACAGGAAGCCGGTAAATATGCCGCATTCATCGAACAAAATTATAATGTTAAAACAAAAGTTATAAACGTTTTTGATATATACGATGAATTTAATTACGGCTTCTTTGCGCCGGAACCGGTAAAATATTTTCTAGAATCGGCGTTTAACCGGTGGAAATCGCCCAAACCTTCCTATCTGTTTTTAGTAGGCGACGCAAATTACGATTATTATAGTTACAAGGTTAAATATTTCGGTACGCCTTATATTCCTAACTACGTTCCGTCATACGGAGACCCCGTATCGGATACATGGTTTGTTGTTTGGGATACTACAGGTTCGTTAATTCCTCAAATGTATGTGGGTAGGATACCTGTTAATTCGGCCTCGGAAATTGACGAGTACCTGCAAAAGCACAAAAATTATTTAGCTTCTCCTTATGACGACTGGAATAAGCGCTATATCCTTATCTCCGGCGGCGACGCTTCGGATCCCTCGGAGCTTGATTTACTGAAAGGCGTTAACGATGATATTATAAGCAGTATTATTACACCTCCTCCGGTTGCCGGTATTTACGATCATTTTTATAAAACATTAAACCCAAGTACAAACCTGGGGCCATATACAAACGAACAGATCAGTTCTATGTTTGATAGCGGCGGCGTTGCCATATCTTATATCGGGCACAGCGGTACACAGATATGGGATAACGGTATTACCGATCCGCAGCAGATAGGAAACAATAGAGGTCGATTTTCTTTTGTAACAGATTTCGGATGCTCGACCGGTAAATTTGCCGAGCCGGATATTAAATCATTCGCCGAACTATTTGTAGTAGGAACAAAATCCAATGCAATCGGATTTATCGGTAATTCGTCTTTGGGCTTTACATCTACTGCTACAGTTTACCCGCAGATGTTCTATAAAAAATTGCTGAGCAGCGGTAACCTTACTCTTGGGCAGACACATGTTAATGCAAAGATACAATTGCTTTCTACTTACGGCGCTTCCGGCGCATACCGTGTTTTTGATTTATGTAATACATTGTTTGCTGATCCGATTATAAAATTGAAAATACCGGATAAACCTAACCTGGTTATAAATAATAACAGCATTGAACTTGGCAGTAACTCGTTAGACGGCTCTGTTGATTCGGTTAGAGTAACCGTAAAATATTTTAATCTCGGAAGAGTCGACAGCGGCAGTTTTTCAATTGGCATAACAGCATCGCTTAACGGAGTTAACATTTTTGAAACTAAGTTTATGAGAAGCATACCGCCGTACGAGGATAGTGTTTCGTTTTACCTGCCTATAAAAAATCAAGTGGGGCTTCATAAAATTGCCGTAACGCTTGATCCGGATAACCTGGTGGATGAAATTTATAAGACCGATAATAATGCCGAAATTCAATTCAATGTTGTAAGCAGCGATTTAAGGCACCTGTTTACAAACGCAATTGATAACTTGAGCGGCGCTTTACTTACTTTTTTAAATCCATCGGTTAACCCGGGAACAGATTCTCTTGTGGTTGAAATAGATACGTCAATAAATTTTGGTTCACCGGTTAAAATCTATAATCAATTAGGAAAATTTAATTCTCAAGTTAATTTATCTAACTTGGTACCGGGAAAAAGATATTGGTTTAGGGTTAAACTCAACACCTATGCAGCCCAATACAGCATGCCGGTTTCATTTTATTATGATCCTTTAATTAAGCAAGCTTATTTATTGAATGATTCGCTAAGCTTTTCAAACGGAACAATGAACAACATTCAGATTACCGGAAGCGGTTTGAATTTAAGCGATATCAATAAAAAATTGGTTGTTGCCTCCGCCGGTTTCTATGACGGCGGTTATGCTAATATAAATGTTAACGGTGACGAATATTTATCCGACGGCCATCTGGACGGGCCGCATGTTGCCGTATTCGATACCATGTTGAATTTTCTTTATACAAAAAGATTTGACTACTGGAGCTTTCCGTCCACATTCGAAAAAGATTTTTTAACTTTTATGGATACCGTATCAAGTAATTGCATAGTCGCATTTGCAAACAGCGGCGGCGGCGGCTCCGATTTAACCGCGAAAATAAAAACTGCTATTAAAAACTTCGGAAGCGTTGATATAGACAGCATAGGTTTCCGCTATTCGTGGGCAATGATAGGAAGAAAAGGCGCAAAACCCGGCAGCGTACCGGAAACTTGGAGCAAGCCGTTCGGCGGCGCTGTTAGCGTTGATTCTAATTTTACTTTTCAAAGAACCGATGGTAATTATTTTACCGGTCAATTTGGTCCCGTTGGCAAATGGAATAGTTTAACAATTACTTCAAACATCGGCGATAGTTCTCAAATAAAAATTTACCCGGTATCGATAAATAACAATTTACCGGATACCCTGGCTTCGTTAAAATTAATTAATGGAACCGCTGACCTTTCAAACTTGAAGAACTCCAATGTACTTAGGTTCCTAATAAACCTAAGCAAGGTAAATTTAATGCCCAATCCGTTATTAAAATCTTTGTTGATTAATTATTCATCGCTCCCGGAACTGGGTACAAATTACCAGGCGGTGGCGGTCTCAAAGGATTCGTTAACCATAGGTGAAAACGAAAGCCTTCAATTTTATGTTTACAATGCGGGGGGGATTTCCGCCGATAGTTTTAATGTGCAGGTTGATGTTGTAAAGGCCGACAATTCTCGCGAGAAAATATTTGAGTCGACGGTTGATACTCTTAATCCCGGCGGTAGTCGTTTGTTCAAGGTAGAATATAATACTTCTTCAGGCAGCGGAAACAGATCGTTCTACATTACAATAGACCCGGATAACAAAGTAAACGAACTATATAAAGACAATAATATTTATTCAATACCTTTCTATGTAAAAGGTGATACTTCCAGGCCGTCTTTAAATATTACCTTCGACGGTCGGGATATACTGGACGGCGAATATGTATCATCTAACCCGGATATTAAAATTAATTTGAATGATCCTACACTCGTGCCGATTAACGATACCGCCTCGGTTAATTTATACTTGAATGACAGCCCGGTTTATTTCTCAAACAATAATGATCTTCAATATGGCTTTAGCAATTCCAATCCTAAGTTAACAATTAACTATAAGCCCAAACTTCAAGGCGGTGAATATAAATTAAGCGTAATCGCAAAGAACGCTCTGGGAACTTACGCCGATTCTACAAATTCCGTTAAAACATTCCTTGTTTCAAACGATGCCCATTTACTTTATGTTTACAACTATCCCAATCCTTTTAAATACGATACTTATTTTACATTTAAGCTTACGCAGATACCCGATGAAGTTAAAATTATGATTTATACAATTGCTGGGCGGTTAATAAAAACAATCGATTTGTTTCCCGGCCAATTACATTACGACTTCAATAAAATATACTGGAGCGGCCGCGACGAAGACGGCGATATAATTGCGAACGGAATTTATCTTTATAAAGTAATTATGAAAAAAGGAGATAAAACCGAAAGCACAATACAAAAACTGGCAATTGTACGATAATCTGCTGTGTATCTGATTTTTAATTATTTAACTTTGCTTCAAAAAAATATTATCGAAGGGAGAAAATGAAAAAATATTTACTGATTATCTTCATTTCGTTTTTTTTATCTACAAGCTATGCCCAGTTCGAAAATTATCCGCAGCCTGGAAACGGAATGTTCGACGGGGGAATGGGGCTTAACTGGATAAACGGCGAATTGTATTATTCCTTTCATATCAGGCCCGAATTAGCGCTGGGAAATTTCGGCGTAGGCCTTGATCTTAATTTTGATATAAATAGAAATGGCAACATTAGAACGGAAAATTTTAACGAGTTTTCGGATTACCTTAGCATTATTAGGTACGTACGCTACGGCGTAAAGAATGATCCAGTCTATGTTAAACTAGGTGCGCTGGATTATTACACGCTGGGTTATGGTAATATAATTTCGAACTATAATAACAGTCCCAGCTACGATACGCGCAAAATAGGGTTGGTTACGGATATTGATTTCGGCAGATTCGGATTCGAATCTATTTACAGTAATTTCCTGGAATCCGGAATTGTAGGCATACGCGGTTATGTAAGGCCGTTAAAATATACTTCCGCCGGAGATATACCGGTTATAGGTAACTTAACGGTAGGCCTTTCGTACGCCGCTGATTTTAATAAGTACGCGGGGATAGTTTTTTCTCCTATTTCCTCACCGACTAATTTAAGTCCGGCAGCCGGGCAAACTTATTACACTTCAAGTGATAAAGGTTCAATCAATATTATAAGCGCCGATATGGGGCTGCCTATTATTAGATCCGGCATGCTTACGCTTCAGCTTTACACAGATTATACTAAAATAATTAATTTCGGTTCGGGTGCTGCCGCGGGTATTATGATAGATGTTAACGGGTTAAATTTTATAAAGGCCTCGGCAAAACTGGAAAGAAGATTTAACAATGCGCAATATATTGCTGCGTATTTTAATTCTCTCTATGAAGTTGAAAGATACAAAGCGGATACTACAACTAATTCATATTCAAGCAAAGCCACGCTGCTGGAAAATTTGACGAATCCCGATAATGGTTACTTCGGCGAGCTTTATGTTAACGCGCTGGGTTTATTTTATGCTACAGGTTCGTATGAACGTCTTGATAAAACACCCAACAGCGGTATACTTCGTATAACGGCATACGTAGCTCCGGAAAGTGTTCCTTTTATTGTAAGGGCAGGCTATGATAAAATAAATATAAGAAGCGAAAAAGATCTTTTTACTTTGGATGACCGCTCTTATCTTTATTTTGAATTCGGTTATAAACCGATGCCTTACATGGTAGTTTCAATGCTTTACAAGTGGACATTCGCTCCGTTAAGAGACTCCGGAGATAATATTATAGGTTACGAGCCGCAAAAAAGAGTTGAACCCAGGGTATCTTTTATTTTCCCTTTTAATTTCGGCCGGCAATAGATTGCAGTGGATAAGAAATAAGATTTATGTAATTTCACAGTAAGTTATGGGTCGTTTAAAAAAAATACTTATTAACTTTTTAGGTGATGCTATGAAAAATTTTTTAAAACTTTTTACGGGAATATTTATGCTGCTAACTTCTGTTTTATCCGCGCAAAATCAATTCCAAGCCGATACGATTAAAACTTCGGAAGGTAATCTTGTAATAACATTTATTAAGCACGCCACTTTAATGTTTCAGTTCAAGGGAATGGTAATTCATGTTGACCCGGTAAGTATGTATGCAGATTATGCTAAAATGCCCAAGGCCGATATCATTTTAGTTACCCATGAGCACGGAGATCATTTTGACCCTGCAACAATAAATTTGCTGAAGAAAAAAGATACCGAGATAATACTAACTAAAACGTGTGAAGAAAAGCTGAAAGAGGGAACGGTAATGAATAACGGCGACGAAAAAATTGTAAAAGGAATTAAAGTAGACGCTGTACCCGCTTATAACATCATACATAAAAGAGATAACGGCGAACCGTTCCATCCCAAGGGAATAGGAAACGGATACGTAATTACTTTCGGCGATAAGAAAGTATATATTGCCGGAGATACCGAAGATATTCCCGAAATGAAAAATTTAAAGAATATTTACATCGCTTTTCTTCCTATGAATCTGCCTTATACAATGACACCCGGAATGGTTGCCAGTGCAGCGGATATGTTTAAACCAAAGATTTTGTATCCATATCATTACGGTAATACGAATGTAAATGATTTGCTTAAGCTAATGAAGAACAAAAAATATTGCGAGGTGCGAATTAGAGAGATGAATTAGAGTTTACAAAACGCATAGTAATAAAAACATCGAAGATGTTTAATTTCAACCAAAGGCCCATCAGCCTCTGATTGAATTGAAGAAAAAAATTAACCGCTCAAAATTAAACATCCCCGGAGGGATGCTCAAAACTAAAAATTAGATTGACCCCGACGACGGATAACCGGGCTTCACAAATTGAATTTTATTCCGGTTAATTTTTCCGATACATCCCATAACTTTGCTGTTATGTTTTTATCATGCGACAGTTCGTTAGAGTCAACCTTCTTAGGGTAACCTTTCATTTCTTGAAATCCCGAGGGTCCGAAATAATCCCCGGTTTTTGTGTCGTCTCCAACAGCAGCGTATAATGTGGGCAAGGCTCCCATGCTAACATCTTGTGCAAAAATATAGTTTAAAGGTTTCATCCATCCGCCGTATCTTTGCAACTCAGTTGCCGTCCAACCCGGATGTGAAGCAGCAACAATCAAATTAATGCCGTTGGCTTTTAACCGTCTTGATAGCTCATAAGTGAAATACAGGTTGGCTATTTTGCTATCGCCGTAAGCTCTCCATTTTTTATATTTTCTTTTCTCCCAGTTAAGATCATCAAAGTTGATGTTCCCCATTCTATGAGCGCCGCTGCTTACATTTACAATTCGTGCGCCGTGGTTTTTTCTGATAAGATCAATCAATAATGCGGTTAAGGCAAAATGCCCCAGGTGGTTTGTGCCGAATTGCAATTCAAACCCATCGGCGGTTTTTGAGTAAGGGGGAATCATAACTCCGGCGTTGTTAATTAATAAATCAAGGCTCGAATAATTTTTCTTAAAATTTTCCGCGAAAGTTTTAACGGAACTTAAATCAGCCAGGTCAAGCTGCATTACGTGGACATCTGCATTTTTATATTGTGCTTTTATTTTATCCGACGCGTTATTCCCTTTATTCAAATTTCTGACTGCGATAATCACTGTAGCGCCTTTACCGGCCAGCACCCGTGCAGTTT